>JAKASH010000485.1 GCA_021828225.1 Acidobacteriota bacterium
AGCGCCTGACTCAAATTTCCTTGCTCTTCAAAGGCCATGCCGAGGTTAAAGTGCGCTTCGGGGTATTGAGGGTTAATGCGAAGGGCATCCTTGAAAGCCTTCTCGGCTTCCTGATAATGGCCTTGTTTAAGCAGAATGACGCCGTAATTATAGCGCGCTTGTGGAAACCTGTTCGGGGCCAGCGCGGTAACGTCCTCGTACTGCTGCTTCGCCTTTGCTGTCATACCCATGCGCCCGTAAAGAATGATGAGATTGGCGTGGGCCAGGACGAGATTCGGGTCAAGTCGCAAAGCTTCTTCGTGTTCCTGGATGGCTGCTTTCAAATGTCCGGCCTGGGCCAGCACGAAACCGCGATCTAGGTGAGAATTCGCGTCGCGGTTAAGCGCCCACTGCGCATCGCGCAGGGGATCTGGCACGGGAGGCAACACGTTTGGATGTTGCGTGTAAAGCTGGAGTTCCTCCTTTGCTTTGGCCGCAGAACCCTGTAGGCGGTAAAGCCGCGCCAGCGCATAATGCGCGGCCCCGTAAAACGGAAATAAGGCGCAGGCACGCCGGTAGTACTCGATCGCCTGCTTTGGTTTTCCCCGGTTCGCATAAATTCTGCCCAGGCCAAAATAGGCTTCCGCTGATTCCGGCCAGGTAGCAAGGATGCTTTTGTAAACCCCCTCGCTGGCGGCCTCTTTCCCCGAATCAAGCAGCGCCAGGGCAAGATCCAATTCGGCGGCGACGTAATGAGGCTTGAGCGCGAGAGCCTGTTGCAGCGCAACGACGGCCCGGGCATTTTCCTTTTGATTGAGGCGGAGCGAGCCCAGATAGTATAGCCATCGGAACGTGCGGGGCTCCAAGAGGTGGGCACGCTGGTAGCACTGGACGGCCGCTGCGGACCGGTGGTAGAGATCCAGCAGCATGCCAAGCTCTCCCACGGCCTTGGGGTCTCTTGGACTAGCGAGCGCGGCTTTGTAAGCTTGCTTCACCTGAGCGCGCGTCTCGGGCGGAAACCTAACGGGCTTTACTTCCGGGATGGGAGGCAGTGTGCTGCTGGCCTCAACGGGCATGCAGAGGGTCAGAAACAAGCCAAGCAGCGCGGCGGCCGCGACTCGCCTACTCATAGGCAGATTTTCCGGCAACATCGCCGGAAAAGTCAAACCGATCACCACGAACCGCCGGTCGGACTGCGCCAAGCTTCTCGAAATGTGAGATCGCCACAACCCGTACCACGTCCGAATCTTCGAACGCGTCGCATCGCTGTCGCATGACAACCTCGATCCCAAACGACAACGTATTGGTTGGAAGAATTCCTTAAAGGACCCACCGTCGATAAGAAGCGGCTGCCTTGAACTGTGGCGTATAATGCTGGTTCAGCTTTTCATTGTGACGACAGTTTATCGGAAGAGAAGCCTGGATCAGATCGACGCGGAAGAAGAAAGTCATGGCTCGCTACCAGCAACTTGTCGCGTTCACGGCCGATGTGCGACGGGCAAACCCCAACTTCGAGCGTACTGGCCTTGTGAGAAGTTCTTTGCGTCCGCTCATCAACGTGCTGAATGACGCTAACGGCACGGCAATTCAGGTCCAACAGGCCCTGCAGGGGCTCGCGGCAGTCAAGGCGGCGAAGTACCGGGAGGCGATCTGGTATTTGCAGGCGACCTATCCCGGCCTGCCAGCGATGACGATCCCCATAGGGAACCTGGGAAAGACCCGGGCCGCCCGCTTTACGCAAACCGCCTTGTCCGGCAACTACGACCCGAGCGCGCGACCTCCGCGCCGGAACCGGCCGCCCTCAGCGTGGCTGAACCTGACGATTGAGCAATGGCTGCTCACGACGCCAGGCACGAAGGGCATCCTGCTCATCCACTTATCCGCCTATCAAGCGCCGATGGACGACCGTTTCAATGATCGCCGTGTGGTGGATCATATCAATTCGGTCCTGCGCGTCGGGAGGCTGTGCGGCTGCGACCTGCTCTGCCTGTACATGCACGGCGGTCCCGTCTGCCCGGAGCTGGCCGACGCCGCCAACGCGTACGGGACGAGCAAGACCGACCTTTGTATTGCCAACTACCACATGGGCGGGCGCAGTCCGATTTACCGGACTTTTGCGGCCACGCATAACAACGTCGTCGTGATGGGCTTTGATGCCAATGTCTGCGTCAACGCCAACCTGTTCGGCAGCCCCGAGCGGATGCCGGATAACAGCTTCGTCCCGCCCCTCACCAGCCTGACCAACGTTGTGACCTCGCGCGCCGTGCTGGTCACCGCCGGCCAGATATTTCCATTCGACAACCAGCAAGAATACGGAGTCCTGAACCTTCAATGAGTGCGGCATGCGAAAATCCTAAGCCGGCAAGGATTGAAAAGAACTAATACTGGTGGACGGAGATGACGGTGTCGCCACTGAAGACGACGAAGAGGACGTGGGGCGGGAGGCCGTAGAGCCAGTCTTCTCTTTCTTCGCCGTTCGGTTTGGTTTCGCGCACCTTGCGGAAGGGCACGCCTTTGGCCGAGAGCACCGTGTCTTTGTTCATTCCAACCAGAACCTCGTGCTTGCGGATGGCCTCTTTGAATTTTTCGGGGATATTGGGCGAATAGAGTTCGGTGGGCGTCTTGCGATGGAAATCCAGGACGGTGCTCAGCAGCGCCTTAGCCTGTTCGGGGGTCACGTCCGGCACTTTTCCATCGGGGAAAGTCAGGGTGATTGAGGA
This sequence comes from Acidobacteriota bacterium, assembly GCA_021828225.1. The sequence continues at coordinate 2,700 of JAKASH010000485.1, forward strand.
ACCAAAGGCGATGGGATTCTGCTGCTGTTGATCAAGCGGCTGCATCATCCCGCCCATCCCGATTTCGATGTGCTGGTACCATTTCTCGTGCTTTTTGCCGCCGTTATTGATCTCAAAGACGATAGTGTGGTGTTTGAATTCGATCTTGGTGATTTCGACGGGCAGCCCCGGTTGGATAGCCGTGCCGTTCTTGAGGAATTCCTTTTTAGCCCGCTCCTGATCAACTTCTCCCTTGTCGTTCAGAAACAGTCCATGTTTCCCCCGGGGCAAGGGAACCTTGGCCACGGCGATTTCGCGATCCAGGCTGCGAATCAGCAGAATGCGGCCCAGTTCGTCGAGAGACTTTTCCTTGTCCTTGGCCAGCGCAGTGGCCACAGACCCGATCAGCATCACCACCACGCAAAAGGCTGCGAGCAAAGCGCAATGCCTCCCGGCATGGTTGCCTTGGCATATTCGTTCACAAAGATCCGGCTTGACAGGCTCTGGAGAGTTCAGGAAAGGTCGCAGTCTCCGGAGGCGCTTCCTGTGGTTCATGGCTCTACCCGTGCTTCGGCGCTTCCGTTGCGCCGTCGCTAGAGCTTCCCGGTCGGGACAGTGCCCGGGGAGAAAAGCGCATTTCCATTGTCTTTTCCGCCCCTGGTACCCAAGGCCAAATCCCGCATCTCCCCGGTAGTAAAGATGCGTCTGGAGGCGAAAAAGTACACCGTTCCTACCAAGATTATTCCTAATGTCAGGATACTACCTTCCGGGCCATAAGCGCCACCTGTAATCCAGACAGGTCCGCTCGCCTTCGCCTTCAGGAGGGATTCAGGGAGGCGAATACCGCTCACAGGAAGGCCGAGCACATAACCCTGCACAAAGTTCCACGCGAAATGGATGCCGAGCGGCAGCCAGAGGGCCCGGGTGCGTAAGTAGCAGATGGCCAGAAGCACCCCCACGGCCACGGTGTTCAGCGTCGAGATCCATGTATGGAAAGGATTCCTCAGGTGAACAACCCCAAACAGTACAGAGAGGACAATCACAGCAAAGACGGCCCCCCCGACGTCGATCAGCCGCTGGAAAGGATAACCGCGGAAGACCAGCTCTTCGTTGGCAGCTGCT
>JAKASH010000486.1 GCA_021828225.1 Acidobacteriota bacterium
GCCCCGCCGCACCCTTTTCGCCGTAGACCACGCTGGCCATTGCCAGAGCGATAACCAGAAGCGGCGCCAGAGAAATGACCGCATAGAATGCCAGCGCCGCGCCCTGGCTTGTCGCGTTGTCTTCCAGCCAATCCCTACACGTTGTTTTGAGTAAAAGCCACGCGATTCTTATAAGTCTGAACACCCTCAAGACACCCCGGCAGATCGGAATTCTTTCGAAGTATCGCCTGCCAAGCCCCTTCCGTTTCAAAAGTACAATCGACGATTTGGCGCCTCGTCTGTAACACGGATGAAGAGCAACCAGGTCCGCAGCGGCTTCGGTGGGCTTGATATCCATTACGTCACTGACGACAATCCCATCGCAAAATCCGACGATTCAGCCGCACATGCGGTGATTTCATTCACCTGCGCCACTGGAAGGATTGAAACTCCTCGCATGTGGTTCAGCCTCTGAGAAGACGCTCACGATTTCCGCGCTGCTGCCACCGGCTCCGCATAGACTTGGGTTTCTACTGGGACCCGAGGTCGAGGTTCCTTTTCTGCGCAAACGGGACTTGCTTCACATCCTTCCTGTGCAAGTGTATGAGGACCGTATTCGCTGCCAGTTGCTGCAGGCACGTGGAAAATGCCGACTCGCCCCGGAACGTGGAGATCTTCCGAAAAACCCGCAGGAACGCGGCCTCGGTTAAGCCCTCGGCTTCCTGGTGAGAACCTGTCATGCGCAGGCAGAGGCCGTAAACGCGGCGCTTGTAAGCATCGAAGAGCGCGGCGAAGGCTGCTTCCTCCCCTCGCTGGGCACGCGCTACCACGTTATCCCCCAAAGCGGCCTCCAAGCTCTACATGCGATGATGAAAACCTTTCATGACCCCATTCTTATTCTCACCCGGCAACGAACTTCGCCAGACAACCTGCTCTTTTTGTTTCCTCTCATAGAGGATATGGAGGCCCCGAACGGTGTTCTGTTAAGTCGGGAGCTATTCACGGAAACCCTCGCGGGTGAGATAAAGACCAGATACAAGATTGACCCGTCGGAGCGCTCGACCGGCCCCGACCGCAGCACCGGTCCCGGCGCTGCGAGCGGCCCCACCGGATGCGTCATGACCCGCTGTGCGTCTTCGCTCCGTGTCACCGTCGGCTCGATCGCCGGCCATGTTCAGCCACCCGCTCGGTGTGTTGCTGAACCAGCGACAGCAAGTCTTCCTACCGTCGCGCTACCCCTTCTCTCAATGGATGCACTTGTAGTGCTTCCCGGCCCGCCGGTCGTGGATCTGGGTGCCCATTTCTTTGCGATTACGGTTGTCCCACGGTTCTGGTGGGATACAATTTCAAATTCATCCATCAACCGCCTGACGAGGGGCAACCCCAATCCCAGCCTGCCGTTGGTGGAAAAGCCGTCTTGCAACGCATTTCTTACTTTGGATATTCCGGGCCCCCTGTCACGGGCCACCACCATTACCCCCGTCCTGTTTTCCTGATGGATGCTTCTTAACACGATCTCGCCGCAGCCAGCGTACTGGAGGATGTTGCGCGCCAATTCCGAAACAACCGCCGTGATCTTTGTTGACTCCGGGGCAGTGAAATCTGCCATAGACGCCAGTTCCCGTCCGCGCTGGCGCGCCTGGAGGATATCCCGGTCAGAGGCAACTGGGATCTTGACCTGTTCCACTCGGGGGCACTCCGAGGGCCGAGTCTTGGTATTAAGTGGCATTCGCTAACCCTCCAACTTTTTTTAAGCGGCTATGCTTTTGGGGTAACTGTAAAACTTGGGACGAGTGAAAATCCTACCCGCTGCATTACAATCCATGAACAGGCGATTCTAATTCTGGATCAGTTGCGCGTCAGTCCTGTATTGCTCAAACCTCTGGTCAAAATTGCTCATCACGATTTGCAGGGGGAAACCAGAGTGGGGGCGGAAATTACCGAGGTTTGACAGGGATAAGTATGCTTCGTTACGTAAGAAAGCGCCACAGCGCGGCTCCTCGCTGCCCGGGTCTGAGCAAAGCTTCTACCTTCGAGAGGACTCCATCCGGTGCGATGCTTCGCCGCGCGGCACGCCAATCATCAAGGCATCCTGCTCGCTCGGACGATAAATCGTTTGGGTGCGGGTCCCACAAAATAGAACGGGTAACAGGTCACCAGGGTTAGAATCGGACAAGCAGAGCGACCCAGCACTTCAATATCCTTGGGCGAGACCACTTCAGTAAAATCCACGCGATAGCGGTACGATCCATTTAACGTCTTCAAGGTAATTTCATCACCCTTACGGATGTCGCGCAGGGGTCTGAAAAACGTATCTCGGTGCCCTGCGAGCACCACGTTCCCTTGCCGACCCGGCAGCGCGGTGCCTGGAACATGGCCGACGGCCCGTCGCAAAGTCCTTCCGTTGTCGCCTTCCTCGATCATCGCTTTAAGCCCGATACTGCTGATCTCGATTTGCCCCAACGAAGACCCTTCGATAGCAGCACTCCCAACTCGGGTGCGGTCCGCTTTGGCCAAGGCCGGAAGGGGCGACGGGTGAAGCGGTTCAACGCTGCCGATAACCGGCTTCAAACTTTTCAAGGCTCGTTCAAACCGCCAGGTTTCGTAGGCCTGATAGACCCTCGCGTCGACCAGCGCATAGCCGGCGTAACCGAGCGCCAGGATGCCGACAGCAAAAAAGAAGTATCGGCTCCAACGGAGCACTGATTGGGTTCGCCGCTGATGGAGCACGTGCCGCTGGGTTCTGAGGTTCATGGTTGGTCGCCTGGGCTCGCGGGAATGGTTTGCGGTTTCAAGAGTGCGGTGTAACCGGCCCGTGTGCGGACAAACAAGCGTCCACGGTGCGGCGCCTCGGCCTTCACCTGGATAGCGCGATAGGTCCCGTCCTGCTTTCGGTTTGTGGGTATGTAAGCGATGGTGTACTGGTTGCGAATATCGCGGGCGATCTGCTCGCAAATCGGAACAACTTGGCTTAATGACTCTGGCAGGAACGCTTCACCGCCCGTTTCCTTGGCAAGCTGCTTGAGAACGTGAGGGTTCTTGTCGGGATCATTCTGATCAAAGAGGCCGAGGGTGTAGATGATGGCGTCGGACTGCCTTGCCATGGCCAGAACCTGCTTTAGCTTTTTCTTGCTCGCGTTGTCACCCCCATCGCTGATCACGATCAGCACTTTTTTATCCCGATTGCCCCTCTTCAGGTGTTCAAGCGCAGCCGCAATCGCGTCGTAGAGCGCGGTCTCGCCGTCTGCCTTGATGCGGGATAGCGCGACTTGCAGTTGACAGGGCTGGTCCGTGAACGGCGTGTTATCGGGAAGGGCAAACCGGACGTGCTCGTTGAAATTGACCACGAACATCTGGTCCTGCGGGTTGCTGGAGCGGGAAAAGGCCAAGGCAGCGGCAACCACTTCAGGGATCTTCGGCCCCATGCTTCCACTGTTGTCAATCACCAGGCCGACCGTGACCGGGATATCCTCGTGGCTGAAATATTTAATCTGCTGCAGGACCCCATTTTCGTAAACTTGGAAGTCGTCCTGGCCGAGACCCGAAACAAGATTCCCTCTGCGGTTCTGCACGGTGGCGTGCAAGACCACCAGGCCAACGCTTACCCTGATCGTGTAGGGGTCACTCGGGCGACGGTCGGACAGCGGCCCTTCTTGAGGGCGGGCAACACTGGGCAGAGCCATCAGGAAAAAGAGAGCCACCACGCATCGCTGGGCGATGGCCCATGCATTCCCGTTGCGTACTCCCATGAATAACTTCGCGGCGCGCAACCCCTACCTCCCCGAGAAAGACCAGCGTTACTAAGGCTCTTGA
>JAKASH010000487.1 GCA_021828225.1 Acidobacteriota bacterium
AATCGATATCGGCGTAGCGTGCGCCGCGCTTCCAGGGCATCCAGCCTGACTTCGACTTCCTTGCCCCGATCCATCTTGACCGTGCTCTTCCGCGCCACCGGCATGACCGTGTTGTAAAACACAATCCGCGGGCAATATTCGAACTGCTTGAGGTCATTCACACGGAGTGGGATCAGCTCAGAGGGCGGATTTCCAGTGGCCATTGAAACTGCGGCCCCACTCGTCGGACTCAGTCCCATCGTCAGCCTTAGGCAGCTCTCATTCCGATCCCGAAATCAAAGCCGGTCTGATCAAGACTGGCAATATAACAGTATTATTCAGCGTCACCGGAGTTCTCTTTGCGCTCCCGCGCCAGATCCTTCGGCACATCCGCAAAGAGATAGGCATAAAGGGCGGTTTTCACGTCTTTCTCGCAGAGCGGCTGGATCATGATTTTGAACGCTGGTTGCCAGCGGCCCTTGGCCTCGTCCTCGGGAGGGGCCGGCATGTCCATGGGCTTGGTCTGAACCTCCGGGAAGTCCCTATGCCAACGGGCCTGCCAATCACGTTGAATCTGGCGCAGGCGCTCATGGAGTTCTTCGCGTTTGTTTTGCGAAAGCGTTCCCCGGAAACAACTGAACTGCAACCGCTCCAACCCGAAATCCTTACAGGCGTCCGCCACGCGCGTCCTTGCTCGATCGTCCTCGATATCGTAGATGACGAGCGTGCTCAGTTCCATAAGAGCAGCCTACACTTGGCGTTCCCATGACGAGCCCGTGACATTTGACTCCAAGAACCTGGCTCGGCAGACCGTTGCCTACCACCGGAATGAAAACGGCTTGTATTTGGCCTTGCCGCGCAGGAAACTCACGAGCGCCCGCGCCTGCATCTGAATGATCGACCGAATTTGGAATTCTTGTCCGCGAAATGGTTCCGGGCTCGCGAGCCGTTCGAGCACCTTCTCAGCAATGGCTTTCCGAGTGTCCGCGTCGAGGAGCCCCTCTTTCATTTCCGCCTTCTGGCCCAGGTTGATGAAGGCAATCACAGTGCGGTCGACAACGGGCTGGCGGAACTCCTCCACCAGATCGAGCACCAAGGAAGGCTTGCCTGGCCGGTCCACATGGAGGAACCCTGCGAACGGTTCCAGGCCTGCGTTCGCGACGGCTCCCCAAACATGTCCGTATAGAATTCCGTAGCCGTAATTGAGCAGAGCATTCAGCGGATCATCGGCGCCCCGGTGGACGCGACCCATAAACTCCGCTTTGTCCTCGACGATCACCTTAAATCCCTGCCAATAGAGCCGGCCCGCCACGCCCTCCAGGCCCAGCAGTTCCTGGCGCTTCTCGGCGATCGTTGAGCCGGCGATTTTTCGTGCTTGGAGTTCGAGCTGTCGGAGCTGCTTCGCAAGCCCGACGACAACTTCGTAGCGTTCGGGATTCGACTGCTTTAGATATTTGCCGCAGTACAGGAGGAGATGCCGCTGATTTCGAATCTTGCCTCGCACGACGGCGCGCGCGAATTCCAGCCCACGAGAGTCGTCAAAGGCTTTCAACTGTTCGCGGCGCGATTCCACTGTCGCCGTCAGCGTCGGCGATGTGAGCATGGCGTATGGCCGGCCCGCGTAGTCCAGGAAACTCAGTCGGATCCCGCGCTCGCAGAATTCTTCGAGGAGGTCCGAAGAGAATGAAACGCCGCGTGAGGCGATTACGACTTCACTGAGGCGAAAGAGGGGGAATTCGTAGGTCGAGCCGTTTCCGTCCTTCGCCAGCTTCCCTGCGACTTTGATTTGCAGCCGCTCGCTCTTCTTACCGAGGTAAATGCCGTAGCCTGAAAGAATTACCTGCGCCAGGTCGTCTGTCTTGGCTACCCGGGGCTTGTCAGGAACGAATGGCTTGCGACCGAAAACCAGGCGTTCAGCCTCTGGCCTGTTCCCTGTAGCACCCCGCTCTGTCCCGAGCGCGGGAAAGCTCAGCGTGATTCCTTCTTCCACAACGATTTCTTCACCCGCTGGGTTTTCCGGCAGAACCAGCCCAAAGTCCGGATCGAATAACCACGGAGTCTCCGGTTTTGGCTCTGGCTCACCCATCCCCAGAATGTGCTCCACTTTGCCCGAAAAAAGGTTGTATTGGCCACGAAGAACGCTAGACGCCGGCATCGCGGGGACGATCATGCGTGGCCACTCACCACGGTCGTCAGTGCTTAAGGTAGATTTTGCCTCTGCTGGTTCCATAAAATCTTCCCCTGATGAGATATGGGACGAGATCCGTGTCATCGCCCCCCGCCATCCACCAATGTCCACCTACAGTCCCTGCAGCTGGGCTAAGCGGTTTCTCGAAGCGCGAAAGAGTAACGACCGTGACCGGCGATCCAGAACCAAGGTCAATATCCTTACCATCCAACGGATGGTAGACGACATCCGTCGGCGGTTCGCACGGTTTGACATCTTCCACAAGCGAGCACAGTGAGTCGTGGGTTCCCAAATGGTCTCGGTTTCTCAACGCTATTGCGGTGCATTCGCTCAAGTCTGATGGGACCCCAATGTATACCGTCATCTCGCCGCCCACTAACCCATATTCGCGGGTGCCTTGATTGATATTAGAAAGCCCCATCCGCGGATTCGGCCCTTTCGTTTTGCTGTATTTGTCAGTTTCGTAGCGCCGCACCTGGTGAAATGCTCGAAAGAAAATCATGCAGTCGGGCGAGTCAACTGCGACCTTGCACCGGTGGATTTCGCCAATGAACGCCTTGGCTTCGGCGGCCCGGCCTAAGGAGAACAAAGTTGAAGCGATCCCCAGCAAGACGGTGGTCGGCGAAACTACCGGAACCCCCATCGCAGACGAAAAAGCCGATCTGGGATCGCGGTATGCAAAAGAATGAAAGCGATAGGACGCTTTAAGCCAAACCAAGGGTGGCCGTGAGTCAACAGAGGCCATGGAGCGCGCGCGCTTTGTGGTAGCCTGATCAGCCGGCTTTGACTTGCTTCTGGCCATCGCCGCCTCCATTTAGCCTTGTCGTGATTTCACCAAGCTTATCCAACAGGGTCTTAGCGTCCGTGAAAGACCAGCACCAGGTGTCAGTGTTATTCTCGATGTCCTTCATCGCCTTGATGTATCCGTTGTCATGCTTGATAGGAGCATTCTCGTCGCCAACTTCGACCTTGATCGGTGATACGAATGGAGCCGTGCGACCTGATGTGAGAAGAATGGCCCCCTCGGTCAAGAATACGTGTGGTGCCCAGCCGGCGACCTTCGCACCGGTGGGCGACGCGATAAAATTAACGATTGCTTTTATGAGCGCCCTCTGGCGCTGGCGCTGTTTTCCTGGGTCGACAGCAAATCTCGAGACATTCCCCTGGCCGTTTGCTCCTGGCTGCAAGTACCAGTAATCATCTGTCCCGATGCGGTGCAGGTCTGCGCGGATGACCCCAGCGTACACATTCGACCGCATTGTTTGGCTGAAGAGGCTTTGGTCACCGCTTGGGCGGTAGGCTGCGTGTTGAGTAATCACCAAATCCTGTGGCTTCTCGCTGATTAACCAGCCAACGTCAAAAACGGAGTCACGCTTGACGGTATAAGGTCTCTCCTTCTTCGACCCGATCCCGACGAGACCCTTTTCGATATTATCCTCGGGCGCGACGGCAACCGGTGCCGCCTTTCTTTCTGACTTGCCAGTGGAAGAAGACGGTTGAGTATCGCCGTCACCTTCTTCGGCAGACTTCGAGTCGCCGAACGGGGCTAGAAATCCCCCCACGTCTAACACCGCACAGGACTCCACGGCCTTACGAACGGCCCGGTAGCGATAGGC
>JAKASH010000488.1 GCA_021828225.1 Acidobacteriota bacterium
AGGAGTTAGAAACTCGCGGCGTCATTTTTCGTTCGCATTCGGACACGGAGGTTTTGCTCGAAGCCTACGTGCATTGGGGGCCGTGCGCGCTGGAAAGGCTGCGCGGTATGTTTGCGTTTGCGGTTTGGGACGCCCGGAACCAGGAGCTCTTTGCCGCGCGCGACCGTTTGGGGCTGAAGCCGCTTTATTACGCGCAGGCCGGTGGCTCGCTGCTCTTTGCTTCTGAAATGAAGGGCCTTCTGGCGCATCCCGAAGTCGAGCGGGAGATGGACGCGGCCGCGCTTGATGACTTCCTGACGTATCTCTATATTCCCGCTCCGCGCACGATCTTCCGCGCGGTCCGAGAACTGCCCCCCGCGCACTCGCTCCAGTGGCGCGCCGGCTGTGTTCGCACGGAGAGGTACTGGGACGTGCGATTTGAACCGGAAGCGCGGCCGATGCGCGAATATTTGGAGGAGCTTGAAAGCGTCCTGACGGACGCAGTCCGCATGCGCCTGGTGAGCGATGTTCCGGTGGGCGTTTTTTTAAGCGGCGGGCTTGACTCCAGCACCGTGGCGTCTTTGATGGCGAGATCACAGGATACGCCGGTGAACGCTTTCACCTTGGGATTTAGTGAAGGTGATAACCGCTATAGTGAATGGGAATACGCACGGACAGTCGGCGAGTCGATCGGAGCGAAAACGCAAGAGCTGACCGTTCCGGCGGAATCGGCGCATCTGCTGAGCGCGGTGACACGGCATTTTGATGAGCCATTTGGTAATCCGACCTCGCTGTTAATTTACCAACTCTCGCAGATGGGGCGTCAGCACGTAACGGTAGCTCTGGTCGGCGATGCAGGCGATGAGGTTTTTCTGGGCTATCCGCGCTACCGCGGAGCCGTGTTATCGGCGCAGTATCGGAAGGTTCCGAGGGTTCTGCGGCATGCGGCAGCGAGTGTTGCCAGTCGTTTATCAGAACCAGGAAATGGAAATCATCTTCGGCGGCGGATTCGCGAGTTTGCACTCGGAGGCTGCTACTCTCCCGAACGGATGTACTTCGAATGGATTTCGTATTTCAGTTCTGACCTTCGCCGGCGTCTCTACTCGCCAGATTTCTACGATGGGCTGGCGGATTATGACTCCTCAGAATTCCTTATGGACCAGTTTCGTAAAAGCGGGGCTAAGGAATTGATTGATCAGATCAATTATGTCGACCTTCACTCATTTCTGCCCTTTAACATCTTGCGATACGCCGACCGTATGAGCATGGCCCACGGACTCGAACTCCGCACCCCTTTCGCGGACCATAAGCTGATCGAGTTCATGGCGCGCGTACCGTGGAATTACAAGCTGCGAGGAAATCAGACGAAGTTTATCCTCCGCCAGGTAGCCAAGAAGCTCTTACCGAAGAGCATACTTACGCGAGGAAAACTTGGATTGAACCCTCCTATGGGACTTTGGCTGCGTGGGCACCTGAAGTCCCTGCTTGACGAGTACCTCTCACCTCAGCGGGTACGCGAGCGCGGCTACTTTCGACCGGAAGTTGTTCAAGAATTGATTCGTGACCATGCTAATGGGCACCGTGACTATTCACTCCATTTATGGGCACTGATCTCATTTGAAGAATGGCATCGACAATACTTAGATTCGAAACCCAGCAGGCCTCTAATCGAGACCAGCGTCTCACCCTGCCGGAATTTGCGCCTGACCTGAAGTCGCCGTCGGCGGGAACTTACTGGCGGACGCTTCGCCACCTGCGGTGGTCGCAAATCCTTTGGCGCGGAAGGCAGCGCTGGAGGAGGCGAGTTCCCCTGAATCTGCGACCGATGCTGGGCCGCATCCGCTTGAGGAACCTCCGCCAAACCTCACCGTTTCCGGAATGGCAACCAACCATCGCGCGCCGAATGATCGAGACCGGCGAGTTCAGTTTGCTGAACGTGATGAGCGGCAGTGAAAAGGGGATCCCCTGGTCCACGGAGGCGTTTCCGCGGCTCTGGGTTTATCACCTCAATTACTGTGATTTCGTGAATCTCGATCTCACTCGATCCGAAGATCGTCCCCTGCTGCGCAAAGCGCTCGCGATCATGGCCGACTGGTGCGAGCAGAATGCCACCGGCACGGAAGTCGGATGGGAACCGTATCCGCTTTCGCTGCGAATCGTCAACTGGCTGAAGTTTCTTCACCGGAACGCTTCGCACCTGGATGCCATCGGGGAAAAAGCCGCCGTGGCTGAAATTGTCTCCAGCTTGCAATGCCAAGTCTATGCGCTTGAACGGGAATTGGAATTTCATTTGAGGGCCAATCACCTGCTGAAGAATATCAAGGCCCTGATGTTCGCCAGCGCGCTACTTGAGACTTGTGACAGCAATCGCTGGTGGACGAGAGGAGCAAATCTGCTGGGGTCGCAGCTCAAAGAGCAGATTTTGCCGGACGGCGGACACTGCGAGAGATCCACCATGTACCATGCTGAAGTGATGGAAGATCTTCTCGATTTGCAAACCCTAGTTTCGGTTCGCGGACGCTTCCTGGCATGTGCGCCAGTGCTTTCGGAAGCCATTAACCGAATGGCAGACTTCCTGGAAGCGATGCTTCATCCCGATGGGGAGATTGCGCTGTTCAACGATTCCGCTTTCGGGATCGCTCCGGCAGCTCGGGAACTGCTTTCACGGGCGCGAAGACTTACGAAAGCCCCTGACAACACCGACGGAGCATTGAAAGTCCTATCGGAAACAGGCTATGCCGTGGTCCGGGAGGCCAGCACAAAAAGCTGCCTTATGTTCGACTGCGGGCGGCTCGGGCCCGATTACCAGCCCGGGCACGGGCATTGTGACGTGCTGAGCTACGAACTTTCTCTGGAAGGGCAACGGGTGGTTGTCGATACCGGCGTCAGCACGTATGAACCGGGACGCGAGAGACATTACGAGCGCTCCACCGCGGCGCACAATACCCTCCGCATCGATGGGGAGGAACAGGCGGAAATCTGGGCCAGCTTCCGGGTCGGACGCCGCCCTCGGGTTGCTCCGATCAAGAGCGGAAACGTTGAAGGGTATCGGTTTGTCCGGGGCGCCCACTATGGATATCAGCGCCTGGGTGTTGTGCACACTCGCCAGATCATTCTTTGCCCGGGAAACTCCTGGGTTATCGTCGATTGCCTGCAAGGGAAAGGGCGGCACCGCATTGAATCCTTTGTTCACTTTCACCCCAAAGTTCACGTTGAAGCGTGGCCCGGAATTGCCAACTTTTCTCTAGGTGAATTACAGAATAGATTTCTCGTACAAGTTGGAGGCCGCCGTTACTTTCTTCTCTCTTCCCGCGAGGGGACTTTTACCTTAAAGGAAGCCTGGTATTCTCCGGAGTTTGGCCGGCGCGAAAAACAGGCGCTGGGCTATTGGACCTGGGAGGCCGTGCTTCCTGGAAAAGTTGTATGCGCCTTTGCGCCTGCTGATCGCGAGTTCCCGAATGTTTCTTTGCAGCCTGATGAAGAGTCAATAAAGATCGGTAACGTTCAAATCCCCCTAAGCTAGCCACACCTCTTGAATATTCTATACGTTTCACAATACTTCCCTCCGGAAGTCTGTGCTCCCGCTGTGCGTGTGAATGAGTTCACGCAGGAATGGGCTCGGACCGGACATCAGGTCAGAGTTTTGACCGGATTCCCCAATCACCCCGAAGGGGTCTTGTACCCGGATTACCGGAGAAAGTGGATGCGTGGTTTCACACACGAAGATCACCAGGGAGTCAAGGTCGCACGAACCTGGCTCCTTCCGGCTCGAAACCGGGGATCCGCCTGACGCAGCCGCATGT
>JAKASH010000489.1 GCA_021828225.1 Acidobacteriota bacterium
AAGATGTCAAGCCAAAGCAATTTTGCGGGAAGAATTCAGGACAACTGGCGGCAGCGTTCCGGCGAAAGGACGACATTCCGGGCGGAACTGCGGGTGATTCCGCGGTGGATGTTCAGGCTAATGTCAGCGCTGTATGTCACGGCCGTCGCCGTTGTGATCTGTTTGGGGCTCCTAGCGCCCCACGCGTTGCCAAGCATGTCGGGAGCGCCCCCAGCCGTAAAGGTGCTCGTGCTGCTCGGCATGATTACTGCGGGCGCGATTGTGCTAAGCGCCTTCGTTTTCCTGTTGGGTTACATCGGGGCCGACGCGAAGCGGCGTGGCATGAGTCCAGTCCTTTGGGTTCTGGTCTCGCTTCTTGTGCCCTACCTGATCGGCGCAATCCTCTACTTCGTGGTGCGGGAGCCGCTGCCCATGAACTGTCCGCAGTGCGGACGCACGGTGAACGCCCATTTCAACTTCTGTCCTAGTTGCCAATTCAATCTGCGGCCCAACTGCCCGCAGTGCCGGCGCGCGATTCGTGCCGGGGACCGCTTTTGCCCGCATTGCGGCTTCGCCCTGCAGGCGGATGCCCGGCCCGCTAGTGACACTGCCACTGCCAGCGGGTAGATACGAGCCGCGACGGTGGTGTTTCCGTCGCGGGATTGCCATGCAATCAAGAACCCACGGTCTTCCGGCATCGGCAAGGCGACAGCGGCCCGGCGATCCCTGGAATAGCCGGGGTGAACTCCGATCGCGGCTACAACTCCCGTGGCAGACCCCGCGGCAAAAATGCCTTGACAATAGTACGCTATTGTGCTAGTCTTCTTGTTAAGCTTGCGGCGCTGAGCCGGCTAATCGTGGCGCGGGCGGCAGCAGCTTGAGTGGCAGTGGCGGAGGAGGGAAGCGAAGGACATGAGAACCGCAGACGGCCAGGCCATCACTACAGGAGTCGCAACCGGGTTGGGAGAAGCGGGTTTCATGGCACTGATGAGACACTCTGAATCGTTGCAATTGCAGGGTGGTTTGCCCGAAAACAGCTCAAAAAATAAAAAAAGAATTCTTTTTTTAAAAAACGAACCGGGGAAGTTATTGAAAACAAATGATCAGCCGAAAAAACGAACCGGAAACGAACCGGAAACGAAGCTACCGAAGTCGTTGAAAATAAAGGATGGTCCAAAAAAACGAACCGGAAACAAACCGGAAAACGAAGCGGGCCATGTTGTTGAAAATAAAAGACGCTCAAAAAACAAACCGGAAAAACCTCCGAAAAACAATCTGCAAAAATGCGCCGGTCTCCGAGAACCTTTCCCCGCCTTCCCAACTTTCAAAAGCCTTCCTGATTCCGGCCCGCTCCGCAACGTTACGAGGCTAGCATGAGAGCCAATCCTGTGAAATCCTTAAGGTCTTGGCCGGCTGGCGTGGTTTGCCGGCCTTGCGCCGGAGCGATTTCGAGTCCACCCACAAGCTGCGACCTGGCCGCCATCACCCCGCCGGGCTTGCGCCCACAATTCATTTTCATAGCAAGCATCCGTTCAGTCAGAAATGATTCTTAGCATGGTTGCCGCTGGACGGAAGACGAGCGGCTGATGGTTGTTGAGATGCCATTGCTGCAACGAAAACGGTGATTCAAATCAGCCTGCGCCAGGAAGAACATGGAGTTCCGCAATCCACCCGCAGTCGCGGCTAGCGCCAGCACGATAATGAAACCGTTCGTACGTCCTTTGATTATTCCTGGATTCCACAGCCGACAAGCTGATCTCATCGGGCTGATTTCATGATCAATGTCGGAAAATGAAAATCCAGTGAACATTACATTTGCAGTTCAGCGGATGTGCGTTACACTTTCCGCTCAGGATTAATAAGAAGAGCAGATTGAAGGCGGGACGATGACAAAAACAAGTGTATGCTACGTCGGGGTTGACCTTGGAGGAACGAGCCTGAGGGCCCTGGTGGTGGATGAAGAGAACAACATTCTTGGGGTTAAGAAGGTCCGGACGCTGCAGGGGGCGGGACCGGGCCGGCTGATCCAGAAGATTGCGGCGCTGGTGGAAAGCACTCTCCAGGACGCGGGGGTGAGCCGTTCGAGGGTGCGGGCGGTCAGCGTGGGTGCGCCGGGCCCTATCGACCTCGCGCGGGGCATTGTTGAAGAAGCGCCGAACCTGGGCTGGAAGCGGGTGCCGTTGCGGGCGGAACTTCGGCAACTGCTGCGGGTTCCGATTTTTGTGGAGAACGACGTCAACGTGGGCCTGGTGGGCGAGCATGCGCTGGGCGCGGGCCGCGGATGCAAGAACCTGGTGGGCATCTTTGTCGGCACGGGAATCGGGGGCGCCTTGATCCTGGATGGCGAACTTTACGATGGCAGCCGTGGAGGCGCTGGAGAGATTGGCCACACGATTCTGGCCATTGATGGCCCGCTCTGCGGATGCGGCCACCGGGGCTGTGCGGAAGCGCTGGCCAGCCGCACGGCCATGGAGCGCGATGTGCGCGCCGCGATCAAGTCCGGGCGCAAAAGCAACGTGCTGAAAATTATGAAGAAGAAGAATCGGGAACGGATGACGAGCAGCATCATTGCGTCGGCCCTGAAGAAAAACGATCTGGTGATGCGCGAGGTGTTGGAACGCGCGCAATTTCACCTGGGAATCCTCGCTTCGAACGCCGTGAATCTGCTGGACCCGGAATGCGTGGTTTTCGGGGGCGGCATCGCCGAAAGATTGAAAGATAGTTACGTCGATCCGATTCGCGAGACGGCTTATGAGTATTTTCTGCGGCCCGCCGATCGCGACCGGGTCAGGATCGTGCCGGGCAAATTGGGCGACAACGCGGGAGCGCTCGGCGCCATCGTTCTGGCAAAGCAACGCCTGCAGTAAACAGTCCCGCCTGAAGGAAACCGATCCTGGCCTATCCCGCGGGCGGGGCATTTCATCATTTCATCTGACTTTGTGGCGTTGGCGCGCTGCGTGCGGCCTGAGTTGAGCGGGTAGGTCTTCTCGTTTGGGTGCGCTGTGATTGGGGCTCGGGAAAGATAAAAGGGATAATTTGCAGGCGGGCGGGTCTGAGACCCGTCCCTACCTCTTCGTGAAGGTTTCTATACTTCAAGGCCGATGGAACGCATCAGCTTGAGGGCGTTGCTGGTCTGGACGACGCCTGGGGTCAGCCGGTAATCGAAGCGGAGCTGGCCGTCTTCCAGGTGATCTTCAAAGTGAAAGTTGGCGGCCTGAGGTGCCAACTGGTCGACCATTTGGGCCAGCGCAAGATCGTGAGTGGTCACCAGCCCAATCCCGCCGCGCTCGACCAGGCTGCGCACCAGGCCTTCGGCGCCGATCCGGCGGTCGTGGGAATTGGTGCCGTTCAGCAACTCGTCGAGCAGAAACAGCACGGGCAGGGAACCGTTGGTCAGTTCGGTGATCAGCTTCAGGCGGGTGATTTCTGCATAGAAACGGGAGACGCCTCCCTGGAGCGAATCGAGGACGCAGATGGAGGCAGCCACCGCGAGCGGCGAGAGGCGAAGCCGGCGGGCGCGCACCGGGGCTCCGCACTGGGCTAGCACCGCGTTGATTCCTACGGCGCGGATGAAGGTGCTTTTGCCGGCCATGTTGGGACCGCTGATGATCATCAGGCGCAAGTCGCCGCCGAGGGTCAGATCATTCCGCACGGCTTTGCCTTCAGGAAGCAACGGGTGAGCGAATCCCTCGGCCTGAAACAAGCCTTCATCGGACGAAGTGAACTCCGGAAAGACATCCGACGGGTGCTCGTAAGCGTAACCCGCAAGAGCGCACAGTGCTTCCATTTCGCCTAC
>JAKASH010000490.1 GCA_021828225.1 Acidobacteriota bacterium
CGGCTGAATAACCCCTTGACCCGGACCTGGCCGAAATGCTTCTCGCGCATGAGGCACGATCCGAGTATGTGGGGAGTCCGGATTTTGTATTCGCTGGGGCGTCTGGCAAGCCACGATGGCCTGATATCATGCTGTCCGACAATATCAAGCCAGCGGCGGCAAAGGCGGGGATCGCCAAGATCGGCTGGCACACGTTCAGGCACACGCACTCGACGCTCTTGCACTCTTTGGGCGCTGCGCCAGCCGTTCAGAAAGAACTCCTGCGGCACGCTGACATCCAAACCACGATGAACATTTACACCCAAGCTGTTACGCCAACAAAGCGAGAAGCGGCTTCGAAAGTCGTAGATGTTCTGTGGCGGATGTGACTTGTACCAACTTGTACTTTTTCGGGAAGTCTCTGTTGATCTTAAAGCCTTCGGAATCAATGGTACGCCTGGAGGGATTCGAACCCCCGACCTGTTGCTCCGGAGGAAGTCGGTTGTTTTCCATACCGTCTACCCCTTCGCTTAGTTTTCATGGGTTTACACCAATTCGGGGCTTCTGCTTTCGCTCAAAGCATAACCCCTTTTGGGCCTTTAAGATCGGGTTTTAGAACAGTTTTGGTACAGCGGTTGGACCGGCCACCTTATTGAGATTGCCTAAATCAGTTCGGTATGACCATTCGATGAGCAGTGATATGGGTTCTGGCTCCCCCATACCCACAATGTTATGAGCCCAGCCCGAACCGGCGATGTGATTGAATCTGCGGCACGAGTGGCTACGTGAGAACATTTCAGGAAGTGTCGGTTAGCGACATTGGGGGTCGAAAAGGGGTTTGTTTGGAATCGTCCCGTAATACAAGAGTTATAGTGGTGTTGCTCGGAATCGGAGTGTAGCGCTCAACGCAAGTGAAGAAATAATTTCATCTTGGTTCTACGGTTTTCCACTCTGCTGCTGTCAGCTCGTTTTAAGGGGGTTGGCCTCAGCTGGCCCCATCGAGTTCCGACCATGGGCATTGCGGTCCCTGCAAGTGCTGTCAACAAGTGATGTGCAGAATGGCGTTCGGTTCCGCATCGCTTTCCTTAAGGATCTTGATGGCTTGCTCTGTCGGAAGAATCATCAATTCAATGTTGAGCCGTTCAGCTTCGGATCTAACATCTTTCATAACCCGGAGTGAACCGTACGCGCCCGTGCCGATCACCAACCGCCGGCACTTCCACGGAATCTCTTCCTCGGGGGACAGGGGCGTGTGCCCGTACTCATCGCGGAATTTTCTTGAGGGCTTCTTCCGCCGCTTGCGAATCTTACCTCGGTCGATGACCGCATCGTGGTCGTAAGGGACACCGTTGATCTCGATGGACCCAAAGGCGAAAGCGCCAACGCCACATTGCACTGACATCCCCGCACGTATTATACTCCCCCTCCATTTCAAAAGCCTGAAGGCGAGTAACCACTGCCTCCCAGCAGGTTAAAACCCGCGGTTCGTCCTTGGCCAATCGATTCGCCAGCGCCTACAGGGTACCAAAACCCAAAATAGATGCTTCAACGGCGTTCCACGCGCTTGGTGATAAAGGGCTGTGGTGCGCTCGTAGAAACCGCGGGTGTGCCAAGAGTCCCCGTATTTGAGGCGCTAGTAATCGAGGTGGTGGCAAAATTCATGACGCGCATGCTCAAAAACTTTCCGAAAGAAGTGCCCTGTTTGCAAATGGCAGTGGAAACCTTGGGTGCAGAGAAATGGAGCGATCACCATCGTTCAATACAGAAAGCTGGTACCCGTTTTTCTCACTCAATTTGCTCATAATTCGGTTGCCCCAACAAGTATTGAAAGGCCAAATGGAACGAATCTTTGGAGACGTAGGCCCGGGAATATGCTCTTAATGGCCAGCTTTTCTTGATTGGTTCGGAAAGGGTACAACACCCTCCACCCAAGTGCTCTATTGGAAAGGCTCGTTCACCGGAAGGCAGAGAAAAGGGATCCAGGACATTCGGGTTGTTCACTTCCCAGCTAAGCCGATTGAGGCGATGTGTAACTCTTCGTTCCTTGGGTCGAAGGTGCCGGTCACCAAGACCTTCCGGGCGGCGAAATCTTCAGCCACTTGCGGGTTGCTGATCACCATGACGTGTGCATCTTCCTTGAGGACATACTTTGCGCCTTTCGTGCGCACGCATGACTGGATGCATTTCACACTGAGTGGTGCGCCTTTTTGAATCAATCCGCAGGTTGAATCCGTGATTACGCCCAAGAAGCTCTGCAGTTGAACGGTGTGAGGAGGATGCCATTTCCCCCTGCCGGTAAGACCGACATAGATCAGACTTGCCACGATCAAAGCTGCTGCGAGCGCTGCGGCAGAGAAATTGCGAGCGGGAAGGTTTCGTCTTTTGAGAAGTGGTAGCCACCTTCGCAATCTCTCGTCCCACCAACGACCGCTAACGAGGCTACGCTCCTTGCCAGGCACGCCTGAGGACGCGAGATCCGAACGGGCCTCAGCGTTTGCCGAAACAGGCTCGACGCCAATAGATTCAGTAGCACCCTGGACGATTCCTCGCAGCACAACGGTATCACCCCGAACGGTCACTTCTGGATGGAGATTTCGGGTTTCTGGTTGCTGCGCCAGCGCGGTTCGGATTGCCCGGCCCACGCTCGGCGCCAAGCGCACGGGGAAATTGCCACCATCGCTAGCGGGCGGAATCAGGCTCAGAACAACGGCATCGCCTTCGACGGCCACATCCAAGTCAAAGCTTCTGGTTTCTGGGCACTGCGCAATCGCGGCCCGAATCGCCGCACATAGGACCCACTTCCTGGTCGAGGCCGCGTCTTGATTTATCGGTTGGAAGCGAGCCCTGCATTCAATCATGGCGCGGATTGTGTCGCAGGCGTGATCAGCATTTTCTTGATCCAAATTAATGAGGAGACCGGGTCCATACGGCGTCGTTGATTCCGACTCGCGCAAGTACGCCCGCCATCGCTCTCGTCTGCGCTCGCCCCTCTCGATATATTTTTTAGCCTCTTCGCTCGTCAAGTGCGTCTGATCTTGCGTGACCCGCCGTCGGGATTCAAAAGAGGACTTGACGGACACCCGAAGGATCTCGCTCGATCTTAGGTTAAGAAGATCCGCGGCGGCGCCGTAGCAGACGACGTTTCCCCCTTCAACATCTTTGGCGAGGGCTGCCCGGAGCTGGAGGATGTGGAACTCTTTAGACCCAAAAAAGTGCTCGAGAAAGCGTAGTGGTTGTTCGCAAGCACGGGTCAGCCTTTCCCGGTCACCGCCCCACGCTGCCGCCCGGTCGACCAGAATCATCCCATCCACAAATTGAAATCCGAACTTTGAGGCGACCGTTTTCGCGAACTCTTTGCCACTAAGATAGTCGTCGTCGACAACCGTAATGATGGCCATGACACACCTCCCGTTAGTTATGCCGGCATGGCAACTAGTTCAGCACGTTTGCAACCAAAGATTCGAATCGCGATGGGCTCCGCCCCAAGCAGGTGGCACCACAAAGGTCACCATGCAAGTTGGCCGTTTTGGGGCAGTTTGGCGCAAACCTTGGTGGAGTCAAATCCCGCCTGCCGGTTCGAAAGGCGTGCAAATCCCCCCAAAGGGAGAAATAACGATAAAGCATGAAGTGGTTCCGCCTGGCTCCTGGGAATGGGTAGGGACTCCATAGTTCGTTTCAGCAGGCGGCCCTCCAAACGCAACGGCAATCGCAGCCCCAATTTTCTCGGCCTGCACCAAGTCTCACGTTCCCGCCTGCGACTGCCTCAAATGGGACAGCAGCCATGTAGATCGGAA
>JAKASH010000491.1 GCA_021828225.1 Acidobacteriota bacterium
CTTTACTCTGAACGCATAACAGGGAGTGCCGCTTATGGGGCTTGGAAACGGGTTGCCACCGCTCGTATGGCCATGCACTTGCGCGATTCCCATCGCAATACTTCGAATCGGAATAGTTGGCGTGTCAGCAACAATGAGGCCTTTTCGAAAAATGAACAACCCTCGGAAGAATAGTATTAGCCCTAATCCGGAGCCTAATATCAGCCACACGTCTATGTTTCCGTAGGGATTCATATCGATAAGAGCAAAAAACTGCCTCATCGTAGCTAAGAGAACTTCAAAAGGCAAGCTGAAAAGTGCAGAAGAAACAGATCCTGATCGAAACGACAACCCCTCAGCGAACAGTGGTACTGCTCTCCAGAATTGCAAAACTACCCTATGGCCGTTGCGCAATCTTCTGCAGGGAAGCGCAGCATTTTTCGCAGTGAAACGATTCCCGGGTCAGGAGGCCTGCCACGGAAGTTTCCGGCGCTCAGCTTTCTTTGTCTAGCTCGAGCAATTGTTGGTCGCTACCTCACGAATGGTGTGGTAACCGAGAGAATCGAACCCAGAGCTGCCGTGAAAGTCTTGTAAGCCATTGATTCTGCACCGTGCCGGATGCCCATTCCTTTCCACGGGTACTTGAGGCTGGTCAGGACTACCCGTTCTGTGCCGGGCAGTGGATTCCACCCTGAGTTACCTTGCAGGTAGCCGAGTCCTCAGTAGATTTCGTGCTTCATGAAACTGACCCATTGGATTCTGATCTTCGAGAGTCAGAAAGGGAATAGGCTGATCGAGGATTCAATCGAGGATTCAATCGTGGATAGCATATCCCGTTGACGTGGTAAACTGTTTCCGGACTACAGGTGGCGGAGACCCGGAATCTCACTTCCCAGCGCTGCTCGCGTGCGGACCCGGAATCGAGTGTTAACAAATGCGGAGAGCAGGGAAGCGAACTTAAGGCCTGAAGAGCAACAACGCCTTCCCGTAAGCTCCAAGATTTCAATTTCGATCGGGTTCTTAGCAGGGACAATATTCGCTCTGACGGACCTGCGCCCGCACCGCTCACCGCTGAAGGCACGCGCCAATGCGGTATTTGGGTTCGGGCAGACGGAGGTGGCTGGGGGGGGGCCTGCGTCCACGCCACCGACAAAACAACGGTTTTATTGGGGACTTCGAAGTGAAACTCTATGCACCGGCAATGGGGCTGACTTCGAGCAGTAGAACAAAAACTGCTCCGTGCCCGGACACTCCTTTGCTGCCCGGGATGCACTTGTTACCCTTCACGATCCGCAAGGAACCCGCACGAAGCGTGGCAGTCCGACTCATCCACGAACTCCTTGGATGGCAATCACAAACGGGGACAGTCGGGTCGGTCCCGAAAGGTGAACTGGCATCATGAACCGCCGCCGTTGGATTCTCCTTACACTCGTCTTTATCGCGATCATGATCAACTACGTCGATCGTGGTAACCTCAGCATCGCGGCGCCGGCGATGATGAAGGATTTCCGAATCTCGCCGGCCACGATGGGGGTGCTCCTCTCTGCCTTTTTCTGGACTTATGCCGTGTTCCAGATTCCGGCCGGCATACTGGTGGACAGGTTCGGCATCCGCTGGGCTTACACGGGCGCATTCCTCGTCTGGTCAATCGCGTCCGCTTCCATCGCCCTCAGCCGCGGGCCAGGCGACGTCATCGGCTTGCGCATGGTGCTGGGCCTTGCCGAATCGATCGCTCCACTGGCCAGCTTGTCCTTCATCCGAAGTAATTTTTCGGGAAAGGATCAGGGGCTGCCGACAGCGATTTACATTGCGGGCCAGAACATCGGACCCGCACTGGGTGTGCTGGTGGGAGCGATTCTGCTGGATAAGTTTGGATGGCGCATGATGTTTGCCATTACCGGATTAGTGGCGCTGGTTTGGGTGCCCTGCTGGCTGTTCGCCGCTCCCTCCGATGGAACGCGTGCCGCGCGTCAGGCGGAAAAGGCGGCTGATGATCTGGCTGCTCCCCGGCGGTGGACTTGGCGCATGCTGCTGACCAACCGGACATTTTGGGCAATGGCGTTGTCCATCCTGCTGTCCTCTTATTATTGGTATTTTGTCTTGACCTGGGTGCCGAGTTATCTGATCCTCTCCCGAGGGTTCTCAACTCTTGGAATGGGGCGGGTGCTTTCCACTGCGCTCTTTACGATGGCCATACTGAATGTCCTGGCGGGCGCGGCGGCGGACAAGGTGGCGGCCCGGATCGGAATTTTCCGCGCACGTTTGTGGTTTGGGGTGGTGGGGTATGCCGGGACGGCGGCAATTCTGCTGCTGCTGGTGACAGATCGGTCCTGGGCGCTTCCCATCCTCATGTTTTCGTTGTGCGCGACAGGTATCGGGAATTCGAACTATTGGACCATTACGCAGCACGCCTCGCCGAAGAACATGGTCGGACGGACGGTCGGATTCCTGAACACGGTCTCCGTGGCCGCAGGCGCAGCGGCGCCCGTTATTACCGGATGGATACTTGGGCCACAAAAGCATTTCGGACCGGCAATTCTCCTTGCTGGTGTGTGTCCTGTTCTGGCCGCTGTCTGCTTGCTTGCTGCGGGATCCAAAGGTCTCGGACAGATGAAAACACTGCTCGCAGGGGAAGTTTACGCGGACGCCTAGCTGAGAACTTGCCAGGGACCCTCACCGCCGACTACAACTGCGTGCCGCATAACCCCGACTTGAAACTGATGCAGGGGGACGATCAATCTCTCGGCACACGAGACGGCGACCGACAAGAACGATCTCACGTGGCAACTCATTGGCAGGGTGCCGGATGAAGCCTCCTCCCACAAACCAAAAGTGCCATGGAAGTCTGGCGGCTGGGAGGGTCCGACCCTGGCTGTGGCTCCTGCGGCCCGCGCTCGATCAGTCGGCACACAGTTCGCTTGCGGATGGCTTGTTTGGCAAGGCTACCGGGACTCGGCAGGCAAGAACGTCTGCGCAGTCGCTCGATAGTGAGATACACGCTTTGGGTTTATACTTCCTCCCTCACGAACCCGGTTCGAC
The DNA here is from genome assembly GCA_021828225.1 of Acidobacteriota bacterium. Next base: position 3,019 of record JAKASH010000491.1, read on the forward strand.
AATGTAACCCGGAGGACGAAAGAGCATGGTCAATGGAAACCCAGCGCCGGCAAGCCGGACAGGAAACCGCTGTGCAGGAAGAGAAAAACTCTGGCGCACGCTGATCCTTATCGTTCTTGTGTCAGGCGCCTGGAGCGTCGCCGCTTTTGCGAGCGGCCAGCCTTACGATGAGCCGTTCCGCCCGCAATTTCATTTCACTCCTCGCAAGAACTGGATGAACGATCCCAACGGGCTTGTCTATTACAAAGGGGAGTACCATCTTTTCTTCCAGTATAATCCTTTCGGAAACGAGTGGGGACATATGAGCTGGGGCCATGCTGTCAGCCGGGACCTTGTGCACTGGAAGCAGCTTCCGGTTGCGATTCCCGAACAGAACGGGGTCATGATCTTTTCAAGAAGCGCCGCGCAGTACAATGTGCGGCTGTTCAGCTCAACGGACCTCAAGCACTGGACCCCCCTCAGCGACTTTGGCCCGGCAGGAGCGGTGGGCGGCGTCTGGGAATGTCCGGACCTGTTTAAGCTTCCGGTTGAAAATGATCCCGGCCAGAGCCGATGGGTCCTTAGCATCAATGCTTGCCAGCCAGGGCATTGAATTGTATTCGAGAGGCGGCGAGGCAAAGATAGTGAAGCTGGATGTTTGGAATCTGAAATCGGCATGGAGGAAGTGAAAGGCGCCGGAGGGGGAGACTCTTCCTCGACTTGAGTCATCAGGGAAATACGCCAATGAAAATTGTCAGTATCAGAT
>JAKASH010000492.1 GCA_021828225.1 Acidobacteriota bacterium
CGACAAAGAGCAAGTGGCGCCGATGATGGAAGCGGTGGAAGAGCAATGCGGCGAACCGCCGCGGGCGGTGATCGCCGACAGCGGGTACTGTTCGGAGAAGAATCTGGAGCATCTGGAATCGGCGCAGCGGCCGGAGCGATCCATCGAAGCCTTTATCGCGACGGAACGGCAGAAACACGGGGAGCGGAAAGTGGCGGGGCGCGGGCGGCTGCCGAAAGGCGCGACGCGGGTGGAGCGGATGAAGCGGAAGTTGCAGACCAAGGCGGGGGCGGCGATTTACGCGGCGCGCAAAGGGATCGTGGAACCGGTGTTCGGGCAGATCAAGCAGGGGCGCGGCTTCCGGCGGTTTTCGTTGCGAGGGTTCGAGAAGGTGAAGGCCGAATGGGCGCTGGTATGCGCGACGCACAACCTCTTGAAGATGTACCGGGCCTGCTCGGCATGAGCGGCAGGGGGAACATTGCGGCCGATCCCGAAAAAACGGGGCTGTCGACAGTCCTTCGCGTCGCGCTCACTGACTCGCCCCCAAGCTTTCCTCAAATTTTCGGCATCACCGACCCTTCCACTTACAGCCCGACGCTTTTAAACTCAATTCTCAGACACGCTCCTACGGCAAGCAGGCGCAATCGATCCTCACAAAGTACGACGTGCTGCGCTATCGCCTGCTTCCTCACATCTATTCAGTGGCATGGCGAGTTACGCACGACAGCTACACGATGATGCGCCCGCTCGTCATGGATTTCCCCAATGATCCGCAGGCACGCCAGATTGGCAATCAATTTCTGTTCGGGCCTTCCATCCTGGTGAATCCCGTAACGCACCCCGGCGCGGAAACTCGTAGGCTCTATTTGCCGAAGGCAACATGGTACGACTTCTGGACAGGGCGGCCGCTCACTGGAGGCAAATGGATAACGGCTCCGGCTCCTCTCGGAATCATGCCGCTTTACGTTCGTGCAGGCTCGATCCTGCCCATGGGACCGATCATCCAGTACACGGGACAAAAGCCTGACGCACCGATCGAATTGCGCGTTTATCCGGGAGCCGACGGCAAATTCACCCTCTATAACGACGACGGGACCACGTACGACTACGAAAAAGGGGAGTTCGCGACGATCCCGATCCAATGGGATGATTCGACGCACACCCTCACCATCGGCGCGCGACAGGGCAGCTATCCTGGCATGGACAAGGAGCGGACATCCAACATCGTTTGGGTTTCTTCCGGCCATGGCGCAGGTGTGAACCCTGTTCAGTTCTTTGATAAGACCGTCCATTACGATGGGACTGCCATAAGCGTGACACAGTGATGGGGTGCTTACCCGGAGCCCGCACCAGGTACCGTCGCTCACACGACCTGCACGTTGCCCAGGTGCAGGGCTGCCTCAGGGAGCGAGACTTTGAAACGCAGATTCACTGGGAAATCTCGATAAGCCCCAGCAGCGACCCGCAAGCCTTCGGCAACACGGAGTGTTACCAATTTCATTGAGGAGGTTCTTATGTCTTCACCAACTCGTCGACAGATGTTGCAGAGTGTACTCGCCGGATTGACTTCAGGCGCAGTGATAAAACCTTCAGAGGTGCTCGCGGCTCCTGGAAAAGGCAAGCCGGCGCAAGGGGAAGCGCTCAAGTCAGAGGGGGCGGGTGCGCCATCCAGCGGCGCGGTCTACAAGACCTCCTCGATTCCGATCGAGCAGCGTGTCCGCGACCTTCTTTCGCCGATGACACTCGAGGAAAAAGTGGAACAGATTTCGGGAGGACGGCGCGGTCACTTTGGCATCGTCGACACCACCGGCTAGTTCAACAGCAAGACCGCAGACGCCGCCTTTCGCCAGTTGTTCTCGATAACAGGCAAGCCCTTGTCTCCACACGATGCCGCAGTGCTGAGAAACGGCGTGCAACGATACCTGCTTGAAAAGACCCGCTTGGGCATTCCAGCGATATTTCAGGGAGAAGCCCTGCACGGATTTATGTCGTTCGGAGCAACCAGTTTTCCGCAAGCGATCGGACTTGCAAGCGCCTGGGATCCGGACCTGATGCAGGAAGTCTTGACGGCTGCATCGGACGAAATGGCTTCTTCCGGAGTCAACCAGGCTTTTACGCCGATGATCAACCTTGGCCGCGACCCGCGCTGTGGGTTGCTGCCAATCAAGGCCTTCAGGGACCTAACTATCTTATTGACCGCCACCACGTGCTGTCCACGGCCAAGCATTTTGCGGCCTACGGCGAATCGCGTGGAGAGCGGAACGACGCTCCGGCCGATTTCCCCGAACGCGAGCTTCGCCGAATCTTCTTTCCTATGTTCGAAGCGCTCGTCAAGGAAGCCCAGGTCGGCAGCGTGATGGCTGCTTACAACGAAATCGACAGCATCCCCTGCCACATCAATTACTGGTTGCTCACCAAGGTCCTGCGTGAAGAATGGGGCTTCCAGGGCTACGTCACTTCAGATGGCGCCGGCCTTGAGATGCTGGTGAACTACCACCATGCCGCGGCAGACAACGCCGAGGCCGCTCGGCTGGCTATCGCCGCCGGTGTCGATTTCGATCTGTCGGACGGAGCGGTTTATCGAACCCCACTGAACAGGTACAGGCCGGAAAGGTTGCGGAACGGGATCTGGACCGGGCAGCGGGCAGCGTCCTGGCCTGTAAATTCCGGCTCGGGCTCTTTGACAATCCTTACGTTGACCCTGACTATGCTCAACGCATCACCAATTGCACTGCGCACCAGGAGCTTGCCGAGCGAGCCGCCGAAAAGATGCCGATCCTTCTGAAAAACGCGAACAACCTGCTGCCGTTGAATCTCAGCAAGATTCGCACGATTGCAGTGATCGGCCCGAATGCTCCGTATCTGCACCTGGGCGGTTACAGCCGTGATCCCGGACGGGGTGTGACTGTGCTGGAGGGAATCAGGGATTATGTCGGGTCACGAGCTAAGGTCGTATTCTCCCAAGGCTGCCAGATTACTTTAGGCAAACAAGGCTGGAGTGAGTTTTACCGGAATAAGATCGAACTGCCTGACCCGAAGACTCAGCCTCCCATGATCAAGGCAGCAGCTCAGGTTGCCCGTAAGGCGGACGTGGCGATTGTCGTTGTGGGCGGCAACGAAGGCACCTGCCGCGAAGCCTGGTCACGGCAGCATCTCGGTGACCAGGACTCTCTGGACCTGCTGGGTGCTCAGGACGAATTGATCAAATCTGTCCTTGAAACCGGCACGCCAACTGTGGTCGTCCTTATCAACGGCCGCCCCCTCTCCATCAATTACGCGGCTGCACACGTTCCCGCCATCCTTGAGTGCTGGTACCTCGGCCAGCAAGGCGGGACGCGTTGGCCCGAATCCTGTTCGGGGACGTCAATCCGGGAGGAAAACTGCCGATCACTTTCCCTCGATCGCTTAGCCAGCTTCCTGCGTACTACAATTACAAGCCGGCCGCGATTCGCAGCTACGCCTTCGCAAACAGCGAGCCTTTGTTCCCCTTCGGGCACGGCCTGAGTTACACGACATTTCGATTTGACAACCCGGTGGTCATGCTTGCCGTTATTGCGCCGGAAGGCAAAGCCACGTTGAGTGTGGATGTGACCAATACCGGATCACGCGAAGGAGATGAGATGGTCAAAATGTACGTTCACCACCGGGTCAGCCCGATTACCCGGCCCGTTATCGAGTTGAAAGGCTTTCGACGAATTACCTTGAACCTTGGGCAGAAGACGACTGTCCAATTCAAGATCACGCCGGAATTGCTGGAGAAATACGACCTCAATA
>JAKASH010000493.1 GCA_021828225.1 Acidobacteriota bacterium
GGGCGAAAAGATCCGGTGGATCGTTTTCAAGCATCTGAACATCAACCATGCGTTTGCTGTTTATCCCAGCCTGACCTCGACCGGAGACTACCGTTTTAATTCCATCACCTCGCTGGACGCCCCGATATCCAGCCGGCTCTCTTTCAACATCAGCTTGACGGACCAGTACCTCAACCGTCCCATTCCAGGCACGGAAGCTAACGTTCTGATCCTGAGCACGGGCCTGGGCGTCAATTTCTAATCTCGCGGCAGAGAGAAATTTCATTACCATGGCGCCTTGAAGTTATGCCTGGCTATGCAGGGGATCGCAAATAATAGCGGCACGGCCGGCTGTAGCGCCGGTGTCCTCACCGGCGCATTTTTGTCGCTGAGGACAGAACCGCAACAGGAAATGCTGTCGATATGATTTGCAATCCTCGTCAGGTCGTTCCGTCGGGATCAGCAGCACCCTTTTCCCTCCAAAGCTTCCCGGCCTTCCTTCCAGATGATGGGCACGGCCACAAGCGCGGCCGCCGGATCGATCCACCGGATGTGAAACAGCGCGTTCAGGGCCAGCCCGGCAAGCGTGATGCCGGCAAGGTAGGCGCAGGTTGCAGACTGTACGGCATCAGCGGTTAAAGCAGCGTTGCCGGTCTCTTTCCCGGCTCTCCGCTTCGCCAGGCTGAGCACGGGCATCGCGATCAGAGCGGCGATGGTTACGCCGATGCCCATCCAGCTTGTCTCCGGCCGCACATCCTGCCACAGGGCGAAAGCGGAAGTGAATACGATGACGCCCGCCAGAATGAAAAGCAGAATGCCCGCCAGCCTGGAGGCCCGGGCCTCGCTGAGTGTAAAGCGCGGCACAAATTGCAGCAGCACCACCGCTGCCGACATCAGCTCGACAAAACTGTCGGCGCCAAACGCCAGAAGCACGGGGCTGCTCGCGCGCCATGCCGCTACCAGCGCAATCACGCACTCGGCCAGCATCCAGAGCAGCGTGATCACTTGCAGCCGCCGGATGCGCCGAGTCATCTCGCCCGACACCGCACCACAAGCACACACCCGCGCCGGTATTCCACCCGCCATTTCTTCCGGACAGCTCATAACAGCAAGAGTACCACTGTTTTTATCCTTTAATGCTTGCCTCCTGTCCAGCTCCGCTCCGGCCGATAGATACTCTTCGTTCCCTCTTCCTGCTATCATCTTCGTTTGGGTGAACCTTGACCACTGCTATCGAAACGGAAAAGATCTCTGCCTGGGCGACGCTTCGCCATCCTGCATTCCGCAATTGCTGGGCTTCCTCCGTCGTGTCGAATGTGGGGAGCTGGATGCAGGATACGGCGGGCACATGGCTGATGACTTCGCTGACGACCTCGCCCCTGCTCATCGCGCTGATGCAGACGGCTGCCGGACTGCCGGTCCTGTTCTTGGGTTATCCCGCCGGCGTGATCGCCGATATTTTGGATCGGCGGCGACTGCTGATCTTCTGGCAAACCTGGATGCTGGCCACGGTGGCCATTCTCAGCGTTCTGACCTTCGCCGGAATCATTTCGCCGTGGACGCTGCTGGCGCTCACTTTCCTGCTGAACATCGGCTCCGCCATGAACAATCCCGCCTGGGCGGCCATTGTTCCGGAGCTTGTTCCGCGCTCAGATTTACCCAATGCCATCGCCACTAATAGCGCGGGGTACAACCTGGCCCGCGCTGTGGGCCCGGCGCTGGGCGGGCTGATGGTCGCGGCCTTCGTGGTCGTCACCCGGGGAGCCGGCGCGGTTTTCCTGCTCAATTCGCTCTCCTTCGTAGCAGTGATCATTGTGCTGTATTACTGGAAGCGCGCCCCGCTGTTCAAAAGCGCGCTTCCTGCGGAACGGCTGTCCGGCGCGCTGGGGTCCGGCCTCCGCTACCTGCGCTATACTCCGGAGCTTCGGGCAACTTTCGTCCGCACGTTCGTATTTGCGAGTTTTGCGAGTGCCGTGTGGGCTTTGCTGGCGGTGGTCGCCCGGCAGGATCTCCGCCAGGGCGCCATGGCTTACGGCATCCTGAATGGCTGCCTGGGCGCGGGTGCGGTTGGCGGGGCTTCGTTCCTGCCGCGGCTTCGGCAGCGGCTGTCGCCGGACATGATCGTTGCCGGTTCGTCCCTGATCTACGTCGGCACGCTCACGATTCTTGCCTTCGAGCGAAATGTGCCCCTGATCATCGTGTCGCTGCTGGCGGCAGGATTCGGCTGGACGACCGCCCTGTCCACACTGAACGTCACCGTACAAATCTCCACCCCGCCCTGGGTCCAGGCTCGCGCTCTCGGAACCTACCAGATGATTTTCTGGGGAGGCATGGCCGCGGGCAGCGCGCTCTGGGGATTTCTGGCGGAACATCTTTCGACACCGATGGCGCTGCTGGCGGCGGCGATTACCGCGCTAGCAAGCCTTCCCCTTGCGAACCGCTTCCAACTCCTGCAGGGGATGCCGCCCGATTTGACTCCGGGCGCGCTCAACCGCGCGGCCCCGCAACTGGTAATTGAGCCCCATCCGGATCACGGTCCGGTGCTGGTGATGATCGAGTATCAGATCCGTCCGGAAGATTACGCCGCGTTTACCCGCGCCATTCACCGGGTAAGAGATGTGCGCATGCGCAACGGCGCCATCCGCTGGGGAGTTTTTCAGGATGCGCGGCAGCCGGACCGCTTTGTTGAAACGTTTGTCGTGGACTCCTGGATCGACTTCCTGCGCCAGCGCGAGCGGTTCTCTGTCCCGGACCGCGCCATCCGCGACTATGCCTGGAGTTTCCATCAGGGCGAGTCGCTGCCAGCCGTCTCGTACATGCTCTACGCGCGCGAATCCGCCCCGTAAGCAAGCGAGTAGCGCGGTCCTCCGATTTTGAGGTCCGCGGGTTTTCTTTGTGTTCATTAAGTCCAATCGCCACCCCGACAAAGACAAAAGCCGCAGACCGCAACGACGGCGGTCTTCGCTACCCGCTTGCTTTCTGGAAAAAACCGCGGGCCGCGCTACAAACCTTCCACGGCCATCAAACCGATTTCGGGAAGCTGGTTTGAATTTCAGCATCACGCCACCGTGGAAGGCGTCGATTGGAATCCCGAGTGTGCCTGCTTCACCTGCGGGCAGTGGGATGCCAAGGTAAAAGAGATCGCGGACGTGGGGATCTTCCAGTTTGAGGGACCCGTTTACAAGAGCGCGCTGCTTCCGTGTCCTTTTTCGCGAATCCTCCAGCAATTGGAGGCCGTTTCGCCCTGGGTGGACAAGATCCTCGTCTATCAATACCAGGGCATGATGAACAAGCCCGGCTCGGCGGCCTTCTGCGGCCGCGCCGCATCCACCCGGCTTTATACCGCGTACGTAAACTGGCTCAAAGTAGCGTCTGCGATCTCGCGAAGCGAGGGGTTTGTCAGCTTTCATCCCATGGGCCGCCCCGCAGAATTTGCTGTCAAAATTTTCCCCTTGACATTTATACGCTACTGTGCTAGCCTTTATCCTTGCCAGGCCCGCGCCCCCCCGCCGGTCCCCGGTAACGCAGGCCGGACGCTGGTAGCCGCGACACTGGTTTGGGTGTCGCGGGCTTTTCTTGTAGCGCCCCGACCAGTCGGAGCGGGTTTTGCTTGGGTTGCAAAGCAAAAGCCGCAACGTTGCAAAACGAACGCTGCGCTACAAAGGCCAGAAGGACGAGGGCGCAAGGATAACAATGATAGGCTACAATTTCGCGCGGATGCTCCCGGGAAATGACCTTTCAAGGCCGTTTTGCAGGACCAAAACAGAAAAAAG
>JAKASH010000494.1 GCA_021828225.1 Acidobacteriota bacterium
AAGGCTCTCGAGAGCTACCGGCGCTATGAAGCCCAGATGGAATCCACGTTCAAAGACTTGGCCGAAGAGCGCAGCGCCGATCCCGAAGTCCAAGCGCGAATCGTGCGCGAACTCTGGAAACTTTTTTACGCGCGCGCAAGGCCGGCGAGCTGAGTTGGTATGTTTCGTATGACCGAGTTTCTGGCCGCATCGGGGCCTTGCTTTCCATGTTCGCAGTCGGATGGAACTTCTACCGCGACCTGTCTGACCGGCCAAGGCTGAAAGTGAGCGCCGCGCTTTGGGGCGCCGCCAAGCTGGCTTTTGATTTTTGCGACGGGTAGGAGCTAGCCGTCGGCAAGCGGATTGAACGGCGCGCGGCCACGCGGCATCTGGTTCAGGGCTATTGGCTTAACGTCCCAAGCGGCGGACCCAGTTGTCCCACTGGTGGCTCCGCTCAGCCGCAGGTTGCTATCCAGCTTCTCGAATCGCTTCGAAACAAGGGCTTGCTGTGAGTCTAATCTGCAGGAGAGAAAATGAAAGACGATAACCCTCGAACAGTATGGCTTGCTGCGGCGCTGCTTGTGGCTGGCTTCAGCGTTTTGTCGGCCACTTCGCTTATGGTTGCTGCTGCGAGCTCCTTGAAGTCACAAAGGGTTTGGAGAATCGGTCGGTTCGATCAATCATCGTCGGAATTTCATCTTGGGAAGGCTCCCACTCCGGCGCCCGTCTTTGTCGTGGGCACAAGCAGTCCACGCCAAGACTGGTACGCTTTCCAGCCAGGGTCGGCGGACGCACCCGCGGGCGACCGCCCTCATGCCGTCACCGTACGATTCGATCTAAAGGAGAAGCCCAAAGGTCTTTACACCCTGAAAGTCGGCATGCTCGTGCGGACTCACCATCTTTCCGTGCTCCAACTAAGCCTCAACGGCCATCCGGGCTGGGTTTACCAGCGTCCCGAGTGGCACGATGCGCCAGGGAATAAATACTATAACGATTTGGCCACCGTCGAGCTTCCGACGCGGGACTTGCACGTCGGGACGAACAACCTCGTGCTCACGGCCCTCGATACGACCGGCCAATCTGTCCCTGACCGCAGTTCCGGCATCTGGTATGACGCGTTGGAGTTGGAGCAGAATCCCTCCCGGAAATTTAATTCCGGCGCAATATCCGCCGCCGTTCATCCTACGATCTTCTACAAAAGGCTGCACGGGCAACTGGTCGAGCTCGTCGACGTATTTACAACCCAGAACTCTACTGCCCGCAATGGCAGCGTGACTCTATGGGTGAACCGGTTAAAGGTGATTAAGCCTTTGTCCGCTGGCCGCGACTTTGGCCAGCAGCAGACCGAATTTGCAGTTCCAGCTTTCGCTGCCGGCACGCCGGCGCGCCTGGTGGTGAGACTGGGCAGGCATACGCGGCAGTTTCGCGTGACGCTTGAGCCGGCGAAAAAATGGACTGTCTATGTGGTTCCCCACGAGCATCTGGACGTGGGATATACGGATTATCAGCCCAAAGTTGCGGAAATTCACAGCCGGGTTTTCGACGAAGCCTTGGAGATGATGCGGGAGAACCCGCAGTTTCGCTACAGCCCGGACGGGTTTTGGGAGGTGCAGCAGTTTTGGGCGGGACGCAGCGCGGAAGACCACGCAAGGCTGATCAAGGCGATTCAGCAGAGGAGGTTTTTCGTCCCCGCTCAATACGCCAACCTGCTGACAGGTTTCCCAACTGTCGAGACTCTGATTCGCTCTCTCTATGCCGCTTACCGGTTCGATCAGCGCTACCACGAGCCGTTTGACTACGCAAACGACACCGACGTGCCGTCCTACACTTGGTCGTATGCCTCGATTCTCGCCGCCGCCGGAATCAAGTATTTCGTCGGGGGCTGCGACCAGACGCGCGGACCGATCCTGAACGATAGCCACCTGCAGGAGCGCTCGCCGTTCTGGTGGGAAGGGCCGGACGGAAAGAAAGTTCTGATGTGGTACTCCGATAGTTACGGGCAAGTCGGGCGCTATTTTGGCCTGCCGCCGCTCATGAAGACGGGAGAAGCTACTCTGCCAATCTTCTTGCAGGTTTACGCCGGCCCTGAATACAAGCCCGATTCCATTCTGCTGTTTGGCGCTCAGTGGGAAAATTCGGACCTCTATCCTCAGCAAGCTACTTTCGTCGGTGCCTGGAACCGGACTTACGCATACCCCCATCTCATCTATTCTGGGGTTGCTCATGCTCTGGCGGCGATTGCCAGGCAGGATAGGAACACGATTCCAGTTTACCGGGGCGATGGCGGGCCCTACTGGGAGGATGGCATCGCCTCGGACGCTTACTATGCTGCCATGAATCGCGAAACCGAGCAGCGGGCGCTATCGGCTGAAAAGATTTCCACGATCAGTTCACTCGTGAACCCGCTCACGCGGCCTAATCGCCGTGTCGTCCAGCAGATGTGGCGGAATCTGATCCTCTTTGACGAGCATACCTGGGGTGCGGCCGGCAGCATCCGCGCCCCCCAGAGCGAAGAGAGCGTGCGGCAGTTGGCGGTGAAGGACGCCTTCGCGACCCGCGCCCGGCAAGAAGCGCAATATGTGGTCGATCGCGGTATGGCCGCGGTTGCCGATAAAATTCCCGATCCTGGCGGCACCTGGGTGGTCTTCAATTCCCTGAACTGGCCGCGCAGCGCGCTGGTGGAAGCGGATCTGGCGAAAGGCTTCGAGATCGTGGACCTCGCCACGCATCAGACGGTTCCTTACCAGGTTCTCGCGGTGAGCGGAAACGAACAACGGGTTCGATTTCTCGCCCAGAATGTGCCCTCGGTGGGCTACAGATGTTACGCCATTCAACGGATGCTTTCGGCTCCGACCAACCTTCCGGGCGTTTCCGGCAACATCATGGAAAACGCCTACTATCGCGTTGTGCTGGACCCACAATCGGGTGCGGTCAAAAGCATCTTCGACAAGCAGTTGGCGAAGGAGTTGGTCAACGCCGCGAGTCCTTACCGGTTTGATCAGTACCTTTATGTGACCGGCGGTGACACGCCGCCCCGCAATAGCCTGCTCTATAGCGATCGAAACCTGCCGCCGGCCGCGCTCACGGTCCACGCGGCGGCAAACGGCCGCTTGCTGTCGATCACCCGAGCGCCTTTCGGCCTTGTGGCGCGCCTCGAAAGCTCGGCGCTCAATACCCCGCGGATTGACTCAGAGATTATTCTCTTCAATGACGAGAAGAAGATCGAATTCATCGACCGTGTCCGCAAGCGGCCGGTGTACGCGAAAGAAGGGGTGTATTTCGCCTTTCCGCTAGCCATGGATCATCCCCAGTTCCGGTATGAGCTTCAGAACGGCTACGTGAATCCCGCGCGCGATCAGCTTCCGGGAGCCGGGAAAGAATGGTTTTCCGTTCAGCACTGGGTCGAGGCTCAGCAGGGAAACGCGAGCGTGGCGCTTGTCCCGGTTGACGCCTCGCTCGTGAGCTTGGGTGACATCGTGCGTGGAACGTGGCCGCTTGAATTCGGCCGGCGGAAGGGGACGATTTTTTCCTACGTGATGAACAACTATTGGTTTACCAATTATCGGGCAGCTCAGGGCGGAAAATTCACGTTCCGCTACGTACTGACCAGCGATCGCGAATTCCAGCCTGCGATGCTCAGCCGGCTGGGGTGGTCGGAGATGACTCCGTTTGAGGTGGATGACATCATTCCGAACGACAAAGCCATCAATACGCCTGAACCGTTGAATGCCGCTGAAGGCAGCTTCGTAAGCGTGAACTCACCGGACGTCGT
>JAKASH010000495.1 GCA_021828225.1 Acidobacteriota bacterium
CTGGCCGCAGGATTAGTCCCAATTGCGCCGGCGTTCGGCGCTCAATATCAACAGCAAAAGCCCGGTGGACAGCAGCAGTCACCCAATGCTCAACAACAGCCACCCGGCGCTCAACAACAGCCGCCCAGCATGCGACAGCAGCCGGGCCCGGGGAAGGCCCGAACTTTCGTCGGCAAAATCGTTAAAACCAAGACCGGCCAGTACGCACTTCTGACCGATCCGAAGAACGGCAAAGGCTACTTCCTGGACGACCAGAAAGATGCCCAGAAATACAACCAACAGAATGTGACCATCACCGCCCAGTTGGATCCGCAGACCAGTACACTCCACGTCCTGGCAATCAAGCCCGCTTCTTAGCAGGCAAAACCGGAAAAGACCTACGGGTGGGTAATTGCCAACCGTGCTATCCATAACGAAGAGCCCGCGACGGGGAAAACTACCGTCGCGGCTACCACTTCAGGAAACCTGCGCGCAGACGCACGGCGAGCGGCCCCGGCGGTGGAGTTCCCACCGCGGGCTTTCTCGCCGGCGAAGAACCGCAAAGAGCCCACGGTTGGGAACCCGCCAACCGTGGCTACCCATGACGAAGAGCCCGCGACGGGATAAGCACCGTCGTGGCTACCCATGACGAAGAGCCCGCGACGGGAAAAGCACCGTCGTGGCTACGAGTGCTGGGCCAGGATGGGAACGATCTCCTGCTGGGCTTCGCCGGTGACGCGGGCGTCGTGCTCTTCCACGAAGACGTTCACTTCGCTGCGGACGCCGAAATCGTCGAGATAAATTCCAGGCTCGATGGAGAAGCAGGTGCGAGGAACCACCTGCCGGGAATCGTGCGTCTCAAGGTTGTCCATGTTGGCGCCGTTGCCGTGAACGTCTTCGCCGATGGAGTGGCCGGTGCGGTGAACGAACTGGTCGCCGTAACCGTAGCGCTGGATCACGGCGCGGGCGGCATCGTCCACCTCGTAGCCGTAAAGCGGACTTCCCTTCTTCATGGCGGCTTTCACCAAGTCGATTGCGGCGTCGCGCGCTTCGCGAACAATTCGGAAAATTTCGGCATAGCGGTTGGGAACCTGCACGCCGACAAAGCCCGTCCATGTGATGTCGTAATAGACGGCTCCCGGCGTGGCCAGTTTGGCCCAGACGTCGAGCAGCACAAAATCGTTTTCGTGAATGGGAAGAGACGCGTCCGCGGTGGGGAAATAGTGCGGGTTGGCGGAGTTGGCGTTGACGGCTACAATGGGAGGCTCGTCCGTCATGACGCCATTCGCCGCAAAGATGCGCAGCATCTCCTGCTGCGCGTCGTACTCGCTCAGCGCCTTTCCCGCGCGGACCGCCGTGCGGATGGCCGCAAAGGCACTGCGGACGGCGGCGTGGACGGCCTGCCCGGCCTCCAGGTGGGAGGCAAGAGCAGCATCGGACCATCGCGCTTCAAACAACTGCACGAGGTCGGCGGAGGAAATGACGTCAACTCCAAAACTCCGGACCAGCTCAACCGTTCCGGCATCCACGAGACCCACGTAAGGAATATCGTTCAGCGGTGAATACTGCATGGCAATGCGACGCTTGCCATCGAGCATTTTCCGCAGATGCTCGCGCTGCTCGGTCCAGGAAGAGTAAAGCTGGCGGGTTCCGGGAGCGCCGTCGAGGTTGCCGCGCTCGATGCGATGCACAAGCTTGGAAGGCTCGCCGTTGGCGGGAATCAGGTAATACCAACGGCGCGTGCAGAGAAAGGGTGCAATCTTCAGCACGCGATAGGCGATGGGATCGCGATGATGGTGGTCGTAAAAGAGCCAGCCATCGAGTTTGGCGTTGCGAAGTTCGGATTGAATGGCATCGAGGTCCATCGTGGGTTCTCCTTGGTGCAATGTCTTTAAAACGCCGCGGGCCCTTTCCCCTCATGAAAAGATCAAGAGCGGCTCTCGCAAAGGCGCTAAGGCGCAAAGGAGAGCGGCATATGGCGGAGCTGAAGCTCTGCCCTCCTAATTGGGCGGTGCCCTCCTGGCAATTCTCACCCGCGCTCGGGGGCCTTGCGGAAGAACGGCTGCCACTGCTCGGGGCGCGGCGGAGCGGTTAGCAGACTGACACCAATCAAGCTCGCGAGCGAGGCGGCGAGCGCCGGGAAGATCATCGGCATAATCGGGTCAAGATGGAAAACTCGCCAGATGATCGCCACTGCCGTTCCCGCCACGATCGAACTCAGCCCTCCGGCCGTCGTGGTGCGCTTCCAGAAGAACGCCGCCACCACCACGGGCGTGATGCCCGCTCCGTACACGTCATAAGCGTAAACCGCCGTGCGCAGGATGGAGGGCTGAAAGCTCTGGGCCAGCGCCAGGAGACCCAGCATCACCACCACGATGCGCGACATCAGCACCAGGCTGCGGTCGCTGGCCTTTTTGGTGACAAAGCGCTGGAGAACGTCGTGGACCACGCTGGTGGCGGGCGAAAATAAGTAATTATTCCCCGTGGAAATGACCTTGGCAAAAATCGCCGCCAGGAAGATCGCTCCGATTAAAGGTATGATGCCGTAGCGCGCCGTGTAAGGAATCAGGCCCCAGGCGGGAAGCCGGCCGGACTCGACGCGCGAGCGGAACATCACGCCACCCACAATGGCCAGCAGGACGATAATCGTCTCCAGCACGACCGTGCCGCAAACCCATCCCACTACTGAAAGGCGCGCGTCGCGCTCGCTGCGGGCGGAGAAAAATTTCTGATACATGGCCTGGTTGCCGAGCATCAGCGTAAAGGTAGGCAGGAAATAACCCAGCGCCTGGTCCCAGGTCATCGTGCCAAACGCGGTCAAATGGCTGGCCGGGAGCTTTGCGGTGACGGCATGCCAGCCGCCGGCGTGCACAAGCATCGCGGGCAGCGCAAACAGGCAGCCGACCGTCACCACCAGGCCGATCACAAGGTCTGTGTAAGCGACGGAGGACATTCCCGCCAGCGCCGTGAAGAGGATGACAAACGCGGCCAGGATGATGGTTCCCGCGGTTTCGCTGAGGCCGAAAGCCAGCTCCAGAATGCGGCCGCCGCCGCGAAACTGGTAGCTGACAATCGCCGTGTAGGAAACGATGATGCAGATCGTGCCCAGCACCCGCGCCATAGGGCTGTAGCGCACTTCGAGAAGGTCGGGAATGGTATATTGCGCAAAGGAGCGCGCGCGCCCGGCAATGAAGTAAATCACCAGAAGCCCGGCCCAGCCGCCCGCCGGCAGCCAGAGCGACGCCAGGCCCTGATCGTAGGCGAATTCGGCCCCGGCAAAAAGGCTTCCGGCGCCGATCCAGGAACAGAGAAGGGTGAAGATCAAAACCCAGACGGAAAGCTGGCGGTCGGCCACCATGAAGTCGGCGTGAGTCTTGAGCTTGATCGACCGGACGATGCTGACCGTGAGCAGCGCCACCACAATCAACCCCAGGCTGATCGCGTAAATCATCGGCTAACGGCCTTTCTCCTGCGCCAGGGCTTCGAGGCGCGCGATGGTTTCCTCGGCGGAATGGCTGGTGATTCGAAATAGCTTCCGGCGCGATTTTGCTCCCGTCACAAGCTCGATCGACGAGCGCGGCAGGTGTAGCGAACGCGCCAGAAAATCGACAGCGGCTTCGTTCGCTTTGCCTTCCACCGGCGGCGCGGTGAGCTCGAGGCAAAACTCGCCGAAGGAATTTCGCAACAGTCGCTGGCGGCGGGAACGAGGCTTGACTCGAAGCCAGAACCTGACCGTGTTGTCTTCGGCGGTGAAGTCACTCATTGGTC
>JAKASH010000496.1 GCA_021828225.1 Acidobacteriota bacterium
AACCTACCGGCTTTCAGCCGGTAGTGGTTCAGTTTGTGTGCCTACCTTCCTTCACAAGCAATATGTTATTTAGGCGATGGTCCAAGGTTGTCATGTTCTTTGCGAAAAACCTTTCGCTTTGAGCGCGCCGTGGAGCTGAAAAAATGATCGAGGCGGCAGAACATGCAGGAGTTGTCCTGATGGTTGCTCAGGTTTTACGCTTCTGGCCGCAGTACGTTGTGATCAAGCGGATGATTGAACAAGGCAAGTTAGGTTCTGTTAATGTCTTCGATGCGCATCGCCTTGCGTCTTACGCGACCTGGGGTGACTGGTTTCGCGATCCCACGAAGAGCGGAGGCTGCCTGTTGGACGTTCAAGTGCACGATTTGGATTATGAGTACTGGCTGCTGGGATACCCGCGTGAAGTACAGACCGTGGGGATTAAATCCTAACGTGGGAGATGGGACCATGTTTCGACCGCCTTGCGTTACGGGAATGCATTGGCGACCATCGAGTCGAGCTTCCTCATGCCGGATTCCTCGCCCATCAATTGTTCTGTCCGAGTCCGTGGGACACAGGCCGCGGCGGAGTACAATTTCCGGGTGAGCGGCAACACCGACCAGCGGGGACTGGCAGCAGACGAACTGATTTTGTATCCTGTTGGTGCCCGCCGGGTAGTTGTGCAGCGCGGGGACATGTATGTGGCGCAGCTTGGGCATTTTGTCGAGTGTGTCAAAGAGAACCGATGTTCGAATGTTTCTCCACTCCAGCAGAATCTTGAGGTGATGAGGATCATGGACGCTTCATTGGAGTCTGCAGAGAACGGTAGGCCAATTACGTTGCATCACGCGAACTCTTAACCCGAATCTGCAATGGCATGCATTCGAATGCGGAGCCGGGGGACGACAGCGCACACAGATGGGCGTCACCATCCAAAACGAAATATCAAGCCCAATTTCCTGTCGCAAAGCCGTTAACGTTGGGATAGACTTTGGTCCATACGCGCGGGTTTGGTAATAGCGAGATTTTACCTGCCTTCATAAATTCTGGAGGATAACTTTTCTGGCAAAGGAGCAGGTTATGAGCAAGGACGTATCTCGGAGAAAGTTTCTGGAAGGGCTTGCGATTGGCGGGGCTGCGGGCGTTGGATTTCTTACCAGCCTTCATGGGACGGCGGAGGGTGCCGTGATGCAGCGCCTTCCCCACCGGACTCTCGGACAGACTGGCGAAAGTGTCTCAATCCTGGCTTTTGGCGGCGGCAGCCGTTTCGGCATGTATAAAGACAAAGAGGCGGCGCTGGCTGCGCTGAACCGGGCGCTTGACCTGGGAATCACTTATGTCGACACGGCGCACGGTTATGGTGGTCCGGATGGTGAGAGCGAACGGCGCATCGGGGAAGTTCTCAAGACGCGGCGCAAGGGAATTTTTCTGGCTACCAAGATCGAAAAACGGACGCGCGATGGCTTCCTTCAAGACCTGGAGATCAGCCTAAAGCGCCTGCAGATGGACCACGTGGATTTGCTGCACATTCACAGCCTGGGATTTGCGGACGACCTGGCGAAGATCGAGGCTCCCGACGGAGCCATGAAGGGGCTGATCGAAGCCAAAGAACAGAAAATGACCCGGTTCATCGGAATGACCAGCCATACCGACGGCCCGACGATGGCCAAGGCGATTGAGAGGCATCCGCTGGACTGTGTTCAGATGGCCCTGAATGCCGCGCGCAACGGCGAGTTCGAAAAAGTGGCTCTTCCGGTTGCGCGAAAGAAGCACCTCGGTATCATCGCCATGAAGATCACCGGACAGGAGTTTCTGCTTGGGTCGGGGCCCGGAAAGACGAATATCGATGAACTGCTAAGTTACTCGATCAGCCTGCCGGTGACGACCGGAGTCATCGGGATGCCGAAGGTGGCGGACATCGATCACAACACAGCCTTTGTTCGCGACTTCAAGAGGCTCAGCGCGGAGGCGATGAACCGGATTCGCCAGCAGATGGCTCCGTCCACCGAACCCCTTACTAAGCGGCTCGTCGGGCACCTGGACATCGACCGCGAATTTGTGTGCTGGGGCTAGCGCCACACCTGCCGGAGCGCCCTCGTTCTGCCGTTAACGTACAGCCAAGAGGGCGCTCCTACCGAACAGACTCATTTCACATAGACCGCGTGCGACGCTGGAGCTGCCTTCATTCACTTGACGAATTGAATGATGCCAAACCGCGTCGGAACGTGGAAGCTGACGCCCGTCGGGATGGTGCTCCAGGAGAGAAATCTCCTTTGGCTGTCGTCGCCTGAGCCGTCGGCACGGAACAGGTTGAGACGCCACTCGGCCCCGGCGTGAATCTCTTTGACTCCCATCGACGCAACGGGAATGCGGAACTCGCAGGTCCAGATGTGGTGTTCGGGATCGACGCGTGTCGCGTGCTCAAAATGAGAATCCCAACTGGCGTCGTTGAACGGTGATTCGTTTTTGTTGATCTCAAGGTCGATCGAGAGATTGTTGGGCGATACTTCGAATTCGTAATAATGGCTGACACGTTCGGGCTGGGGGTTGAGGAAGACTTCCACGACGTCGCGATTCCAGAGTCCCCACTTATCGACGGCCGGGTCGGCATTCTCAAAAACGTTCAACTCGGTATACTTGCAGCGATAGGCGAAGTAGACGTAGTGCGGTGTCCACACCGTCGCCACTTCCGTCTCAGATTGTGGATAATGCTTCTTGCCGGTCATATCGTGATCAAAACGAACCCAGTCAGCGGTCTTCCAGACTTCTTTTTGGAGATTTCCGTCGGGCACAAAATCCTGGGGCGAAAATTTTGAAACAATACGATCATTGCTCGTGTAACTCATGCTTTGTCTCCCTTCGGACTCTGCCAGCAAGGCATTGATTTCACGCCGGGAAAGTCCGGGGCTTGGAACGCCGTGGCACTGGTTGATGCTCATCGCGCCGTAAACAGCCCTCCGCATCCGCTTTTCCAGGACTACGGCTTCACTGGCGTGCTGCGGGTCTTTCCGCAGTTCCGCGATCCTCTGTTTCAGCATATCGAGGGCTTCGTAATCCTCAATCCCTTGGCGAAGCAACTCCCACCGCGTGCTGTCGATGGGTCCGTTCTTGCCCGGGTAGACCAGAAAACTGTCGCCGGAGTGCCAGCGGCTTTCGGGCCGGCGCCAGACGTCGGTTGGCCACGATGTGTAGGCCCATCGCAGATAGCCGGCGAGTCCGAAGTGGAAAGCGATCCACGGGAGCATGCGGGATTCCCATTGTGGTGAATAGATGAAGGTGTTGGGCAAAGCAGGCGTGCAGCAGGTATAGAAAGTGGTTGGGCCCACGCCACGGCGCTCTTCCAGCAGGTGCCGGATGACAGCGGGGTGCGCCAGTTCGCTATAGAAAATTGTCAAATCGCCAACCGTGCCTGACTCCCGGCTTGAACTTCCTCCCGCGAGTGCTACCTTCAGCTCGGGCGCATCAGCCTTGAGGACGCTGAGGATTCCGTTCACGATGGGCTGCGGCTTTTCGTCGAAACCGATGTAGGTGCGGTCAAGCCAGCCGCGCTCCTTGAGATGACGCACAAATGCTGGGAGAAAAGCTCCCCAGACTTGTTGATACAAGGGATCGCCAACTCTTGTTGGACACACCCGCAACTTTCCTGTGGTGGTGTCAATGTACCCGATGTTGCAAAGTGACGTCGATCCCGGACCATCAACCATGGAGAAACACTGGATGGACTTGTCGATTCCGGCCTTCATCATCATCTCAACATAGCGAT
>JAKASH010000497.1 GCA_021828225.1 Acidobacteriota bacterium
TCTTACCTTCCGGGCAGGCGGCCTTCAACCCTTCTGCAAGACCGGCGCTGTGATGGTCCACGCATGCATCAAAGCCCAGTTCGTTGACAACGAAATCACACTTCGCCTGTCCCCCGGCGATTCCTACAGCACGGCAACCGATAATTTTCGCAATTTGGCCCACGGCCGAGCCAACCGCTCCAGCCGCGGATGACACCACGACCGTTTCGCCTGCCTTTGGCCGCCCGATATTCAGCAGGCCTGTATAGGCCGTCATGCCGGGCATCCCCAGCACGCCCAAGGCTGTCGATATGGGCGCGAGAGTCGGATCAACCTTCTGCAAGGCTTCCCCATCCGCAACTGCGTACTCCTGCCAGCCGGTGCGGTCGAGCACTATGTCGCCCGGGCGCAGTTCGTCAACTTTTGACTCAATGACTTCGCTGACGGTACCGCCTTCCATTACCTCGCCGACTTCAACCGGCTTTGCGTATGTAGGTCCGGCATTCATCCGGCCCCGCTGATAAGGATCGAGTGACAAGTAAATGGTGCGCAGAAGCACCTCGCCTTCTGCAGGCACCGGAATGTCCGTTACTTCAAGCCTGAAATCTTCATCCTTCGGTTCACCCTCGGGGCGCGCTGCAAGAACAATTCGACGATTTTTTGTAGCTGGCATCAGTTCCTCCTTTCTCGCTTCGGCTCCCTGGCTGTAGATCCGGCAGTTCTCCGTATTTTAAGTCCAATTGAGCGCGCGCAGCCCCAGTTCCCAAAGAGCATGGATTCTTTTACACCCTCAATACCATTGGGAAGTATCTCTTTGGCAGATGTCCTTTACCAGGTATTGTCGGGAACTCATTCATCGGTGTTGTATACTGCGAACCACAAAGTCTCGCTGACCAGCCACTTTCGGGCTGCCACTTTCGGGCTGGACGGGGATGCATTATTGCGGCATAATGTGTGCAGATCCGTAGGTATTTCCGAAGGTTTTGCACACAATAATGATCATGGCCAAGAAAACTCCTGATCACGATACTCTCTATCACCTTGCGGAGCAGCAGGCAGGATATTTTACCGCTCGTCAGGCGGCCCGAGCGGGCTTCTCCGCGGAACGCCTGGCCGACTATTCGAGGAATGGCCGTTTCCAGAGAGTTGCCCACGGAGTCTATCGCCTGGCCCAGTTCCCGTCTTCCCGATTCGAGGACCTGTTTGTGGCTTGGCTGAAGTGTGGCCCTAAGTCTGCTATCTCGCATGAAAGCGCTCTGGCCCTCTACGACCTGTCCGACGTCCTCCCTGAGGAGGTTCATGTCACCATTCCGCGAACCGCATCGCACAGAAGAAAGGGAATTCGTCTTCACACAAATCGTCTATCACCGACCAATGTCGTGAAGCGCGAAGGATTGAGGGTTACTTCCGTTCCGCGAACTATCGTCGATGTGGCCAAGGCAGGGCTTTCTGAAGATCATGTTGCCCGCGCCATGGGGGAAGCGCTCGAACGCGGACTAACCACCCGTCAAGCTGTCCTGGCCGAAGCGAGGCGCCGGGGAGGGCGAGCGGCACGCCTGATCAAGTCTTACTTGAACCCATCGAAAGGTCCCTCTTGAAATACAAAACCGCGGCTGCATTTCGCCATGCCTTGGAAGAACGGCTTCGGCAACAGAGTCTCGAAGGCGGACAGTCATTAACGCGCCTGAGGAAAATGGTAGCTTTCGACCGCTTCCTTGCCCGGCTAGATAAGAAGGAGCCGGAAGCATGGATCGTCAAGGGCGGATTTGCCCTCCAACTACGACTTGGCGACCGGGCCCGAACGACCAAGGACATCGACGTTTCAGCAACCAACCGCTGGACCCGTGAAGAAACTGCCGCCCATCTCCGTGCGGTCGCTTCGCTCGCCTTCGCTGACTGGTTTGAGTTTGAAGTCGCTGAACCAGTAGAAGCAGCGACGGGAGCACCGGGAAACGGATTGCGCTTCCAGGTTCGCTGCCTACTCGACGGTCGCCAGTTTGAGAATTTCCATTTGGATGTCGGATACGGTGACCCGGTCCTCGGAACCCCCGACGTACTCACTGCACCAGACGTCCTGGCGTTCGCCGACATCGCGCCGGCTAAGGTACGCTGTTGCCCTTTAACAACACAGATTGCAGAGAAACTGCATACCTACACGCGGACCTATGCGAGTGGAGAGACGAGCCGCGCACGGGATCTAGCCGATATTCTGCTTGCAGCCTCGCTGGAGCAATTCAACAACACGAAACTGAGGCAAGCCATTGAAGCGACATTCCGTGCCAGAGCATCTCATGCCGTGCCCCGGAAAATG
The DNA here is from genome assembly GCA_021828225.1 of Acidobacteriota bacterium. The sequence continues at coordinate 2,291 of JAKASH010000497.1, forward strand.
CCCGAACCACCGGAGCGTATCAGAGCGTCTTACAGAAAACTGGTGCGAGAACTCGATCTCCCTTGGGCGACGATTGAAGAAGCTGCCCGAGCGGCAGCCCAATTCTTGAACCCAATCCTGATGGGCAATGCGCACGCCCGGTGGGATCCAATTGCCTGGAGATGGAGATAGGGTCGCTACCAAAATGGGCAAGGCAACTGTAATTCTCCTGGATATCTGTGGTACCAGACAGATGCCGTCTCGTTGAGGAGTGTTTAAACCCACACCTTTTTGGACAGGTCAATTGGCGAAATCCGGGGTCGTAGAATCAGTCACTTGCGGAGGCCGATTTGGCAGGGGTTTATGACCCCCCTCTCTTGAGGTCTCTTTGAGCAGTTTACAGATGCTGGATTTGCTGACCTGGTGTTTCCTTGCCAGTTCCTTCAGGCTCATTCCCCGGACCCGGTCCGCGAGAACCGCTTCATGATCCAGCATGAGTGCCGGCCTTCCGATATGCCGGCCCTCCAGCTTCGCCCGCCTCAGTCCCGCCTTCACTCTTTCCTTTATTATTGATCTCTCCAGCTCCGCGATCGCCCCCACGATGACCAGGATGGCTCTTCCCAGCGCTCCCTCGGTATCGATCTGCTCCCGGAAACTGATGAACTCTATGTTCAGACGCCCGAACTCGTCGAGCACCTGGAGAAAGTGCATGACCGACCGCGCCAGCCGGTCACAGGCCCAGACCAGAACTACATTGAACATGCCCCGCCGGGCGTCGGCCATCATCCGGTCAAGCCCCGGCCTCGAGGCGCTGGCCCCGCTGATCCGGTCTTCATAGATCTGGACGATCTCCAGTCCCCGCTGCCTGGCCATTTGTTCCAGGTCATGCCGCTGAGTCTCGGGATGCTGATCCAGGGTTGAAACGCGCAGATAGAGGACGGCTTTTTTCAGAATCATTCGTCCACCTCCATTCCGGCCAGCTCTTCTTCCAGGCCCTTCAGCTCCTTGCTCCACTGCTCCATCTGCTCCCAGTCCGGGTGCTCGCTGTAGAGCTCTTCCCCCCACAGGTACTGCAGGCGATCGCATTCTTCCCGGACCTCGCTGATATCTCTCATCACTTCCGGCCTTTCTTCCTCAGTCCCCCGGGCGGATTCCGTTTGACGTAATCACGGATAAACTCCAGCAGGACCTCGGTAATGGATTTTCCCTGGACGGCCGTGGCTGCCTTGAAGGCATTATGCAGATCCACTTCCACGTTCAGGTTCATCTTCTTCCAGCCTTTTTTCAGGGGCATGGACTTACCTCCTTGTTGGGATAGCGGTAAGTATACCCTGTGGTAAGTAATCCCGGGATCCCGGTTCGCGGACTGGAAGCCCCGCCAGTGTGGTCATAAACCCCTACAGAGCGTTTCGTGACCCCCGGACGGGGAAGAGACCCAATCCTGAGCGGCCGCCCCGCAGAGAGGCTCC
>JAKASH010000498.1 GCA_021828225.1 Acidobacteriota bacterium
CTTTTGCGTCTGGAGTGTCCAAACTCGAACCTGCGGCATCTTGAAGGAGGTTTACTTTGCGAGGGGATTTCAGGCTAGAATGCAGAGCAGGGAACCTGCCATGAGCCTATTCTTGCAAGGGGTGCTGATCCTCGCGTTGGTTGCAGCGAATGCTTTCTTCGTTGCAGCCGAGTATTCGCTGCTGAGCGTTCGGCGCAGCCGGCTGCAACAACTTGTGCGGAAGGGGAATGCGCGGGCTGTCTTGGTACAAAAGCTCCTCACATATCCCAGCCGCCTTTTCTCCGGCCTGCAACTGGGCGTTACGGCTGCAAGCCTCCTCCTCGGCTGGCTCGGCGAATCAATGCTGGCTGAGGACATCCGCGAGTTGCTGGAGGGCCGGCTGAAGCATTTTGTCGGTCCGCTTTCACACGGGTCAGCCACGGTCATTGCATTCCTCCTGATCACGGGGCTGCTGATGGTCCTGGGCGAGCTTGCGCCGAAGACGATTGGCTACGAGCGAGCTGAGAGAGTCGCCTTGATCTTCGCGCTGCCGCTGACCGTGTTTATGCGCGTGGTACGCTACCCCGTTCTTCTGATGGACCGGCTGGCGAATGCGGTAACAAGAGTGGTTGGAGTTACAGCCTCAGTTGGGCATGGTGAGATGCATAGCCTTGAGGAAGTGGAACTGATCGTGACGGGTGTCCGCAAGCGCGGATTGCTGGCTGAAAAACAGGAAGAGATGATCCACAGCGTCTTCGATCTTCATCGCGTTCTGGTGCGGGAGATCATGGTCCCAAGGCCCCAGATTGCGTCGTTGCCCTTCAGCAAGGACCTTCATTTCCTTCTGGACAGTATCGTCAAAGACCAGCATTCGCGGATTCCAATCTATGAAGGTTCGCCGGACCATATCATCGGAATTCTATATGCCCGCGACCTTCTGGGCGTCACCTTGGACCGTCTCCGCCATCATATTCCTCTTGACGAGCCTCTTGACCTGATGTCGTTGCTGCACCCGCCGATGATTGTTCCTGAGATGATGCCTCTCATCAAGTTGCTCGACGAGGCCCGCAGACGTCACGCTCACCTGGCCCTCGTGGTGGACGAGTTCGGAACCTTTGTGGGGCTGGTAACCATCGAGGACGTGCTGGAACAGATTGTGGGCGAAATCCAGGACGAATACGACACGGAAGAGGAGGCAATCCGGAAAGTCGGCGAGCACGTCCTGGTTGTGGATGCCGCGCTCAGCTTGCGCGAGCTTGCGGACGACTTCGACATCGTGCTTCCCAGGGGCGCCGGCTTTGAGACGCTGGCAGGGTTTGTTCTAGACCGCCTGGGCACAATCCCCAAGGGCGGCGAAAGCTTCATTTATGACGGCCGGGTTTACACCGTGGTTGATATGGATGGCTTGCGGGTGGCGAAGGTCAAGATTGAAAAAGCCGGCAGTAAGGCTGCGCGTTCAAAGATAGCGCCCGTACGGTCTAAAGGAAGCTCCAGTTAATTTTTCTCGTGGTTCATCAGGCGCTCGCTGCAGGTTCGTCACCCAGTGTGACCTCTACTTCCGCCCCCCGGTCCACGTCTAATGCCTTTGCCGCGGAGTCGCGATTGGTGCAGATTTCAAGAAAGCCGGAACTCCCAACGACGGCAAAAATCTCCGAAGGCTTCCCCGCTGAAAAGGATTGGCAGAGCCGGGTAATTTCGTGCCCGTTGAGGGTGATGCGGAAGGTTGGCGGGTTCTCTTTGAAAAGCTGCGGGACATCGTCGGGACGGATGTTCGTGACGATGTTTCCAAACTTATCCACCTTGATTGCGGCCGCTTTCAGGAGCGTATCATTCTCCCATTTCGGACGTAACGATGTGTATCTTGCGTAATCGGTAATAATGTTGCCAAGCTTTTCGGCTTCTAAGCCCCGGCTTGCCCATGCCGCCACAGGTGCGAAAATGTCCCGCCCATGAAAGGTGTTGCTGACAGGACTCAAGAAATAACGGTCGGCGGTGATGTGACGCACTTCAAAGCTTTCTTCGCGCTCATAGACCAGCGAGAGCACTCCGTTGTCCGGCGCTACAAATTTGTAGTCCTTGGTCATGACCAGGATCGGCCGGCGCTCCGATCCAACTCCCGGATCGACAACCACCAGGTGAATGGTGCCGGGCGGAAAGTAGTGATAGCTCTGAGCCAAGCTGTAGGCGCCGTCAAAGATGTCGTAAGAATTTACCTGATGGTTGATATCGACAATGACGGCCTCGGGGTTAATCTTCAGAATGACCCCTTTCATGACCCCCACAAAGTGGTCGTCTTCGCCGAAGTCCGTTGTGATTGAAATAATCTGTTTCCCAGCCAATGTGCCCTCTCGGCCTTGTGTTTTTAGAAAACGAGGCTCAAGTGCAAGCTAACGGAAAGGGTGCTGGCTGTCAAGTTCAGCCCCTTGCAATTGTGTCCCGTGCAATTCTCCGCAGGGGCATCACCGCTTCTGAAACATCTTTCGGTATTCAGCAAGCGTAAGCGGCGGTACGCTTGCCGTGGCAAGGTTTTCTTCGAGATGTTCACGCCTGCTCATTCCCACCAGGGCGCAGGTGATTCCCGGAGTCGATCGCACAAACTGGATAGCCCGTTGAGCGTCGGTATTGAAGCCTGGTATCCATTGCTGGAATTCCTCGGGTAATCCCTGGACAAGGCGGCTTTGCAACAGGCTGGCGCTGGCAAACACCATCAAGCCATGCTCTCGCGCCACGTGAAGAAGCGGTACGGTCCGGCCATTCGCGCGTTGAGTGTTTGCGGTCAGAGCCTCGGGCATGGCAATGTTGAACGGAAGCTGAATTGCCCCAAAATGATGCTCCTTGCCTCCAATCTCTTTGGCGGCCCCAAGCATCTCTTCAAGTGAGATTGCTTCCTGGGAATCCGCCGACACCCGGTAGCCATTCCACGTGGCGGTGCCGTACATGCGAATTTTGCCATCGGCAATCGCCTGCTCAAGGGCGGCGAAGGCCAGCCTGAGCCGGCGCAGGAACTCTTCACATGAGACCTCGCGTAGCTGGGTTTCGGGATTGTGGAGGTAATAGATATCAATTGTTTCGATGCCCAGGTTCGCACGGCTAACGTCGATCTGATTCGCCAGATAGCGCGGCGACATGGTGTGGCACCCGGCAACAATCTCTTCCGGCTGCACCAGACCGGTTTGGACGAGCCTTTCGTGAAAGTAAGTCGACGGGTCTTGTGGAACTCTGTCGTCATAGCTGAAGAACCCGCCTTTGCTTGCAAGGATGATTTCGTCACGTTGCACAATTCCCGACGAAATCAGTTTCGCAACCCCTCGCCCGAGGGCGCGCTCGCTGTGCATGTGCCGGTAATTGGCCGCGGTGTCAAAAACGTTGATCCCCTTTGGGGCCGCAAGAATTACCGTCTCCGTGTATCGATCATCAACCTCCTGCGTGGGGTCGCCAAGGTAGGTTCCAATGCCAATGGAGGAGAGCGAGAGCCGCTGGATTTCGCGATAATGGCCGGGAAGGCGCGCGGCAAAGCGGTTGCGAAATCGCGCGGTCCCTTCCGTGGTGGCGAAACCTTGAATCAGCGTTGCATTCATTCGGTTCGAGCCAGGTGCGACTCTCGTGCGGTTGCACCGGCGTTGTCATTTCGCAATCGGCTTTTAATGGCCGGTGTGCAGGACCTGGAGGACGGATACTAGCACGATGACCAACATGATGACGACATAAATCCGCAAACCCCACATCAAAATCCTTGCGGACAGTGAAAGCTTCCGCCT
>JAKASH010000499.1 GCA_021828225.1 Acidobacteriota bacterium
TCATTCCGGACAACACGCGGACCGGCGTGAGCCGCGCCTGCGCCAGCGTCGCTTCGCTCCGATCCTGATCGCCTTCGGGTCGGAATAAGTGATCGGGATCAGTTCGGAAGAGCTATTGCGCCATGCCAACATCCAGACTACGATGAATATCTACACCCAAGCTGTCACCCCGGCCAAGCGGGAGGCGGCTTCAAAGGTGGTGGATGTTCTTTGGCGGATGTAATGTGTACGAACGTGTACTTGCCACGGTGACTGAAACGATGTAAGTTATTTAGAATCAATCATGCGCCCGTAGCTCAGCTGGATAGAGCACTTGCCTACGAAGCAAGGGGTCGGGTGTTCGAATCACCCCGGGCGTACCAACTAACCCATTTCGATTCAACGATTCGATCTTCGCCATGGCGGTCCAAAGTGTCTGGATTGTACCAAAAATGTTCCAAAAGTCGGTCAGTTGAGAGTTACTGTTCCTAAATTCTCTTGGTGTTCGTTCGCCTTGCGGTCGAGCTTTAATAGTGCTTCTCGCATCATGTTGAGTCTAGCTTGACTGCATCGCTTAAACACGCTTGAGTCTGCCCGTTCTCCCGGAGTGGGCAGAGTGGTTCATGCAGGAACTCCAAAAGCGAAAGGCCATCACGCCCCTCACGGGTCTTGGCTGCTCGCCAGTGATTGTCAAAGGCAGCGGTAACGGATTTCTTCACTGGATCGGCAAGGCAGTGAGACGCGGCGCGATCTACGTATCTGAAGGCTTGGGGCCGATTGTCTGGCCTTGCTTCGATAGCGTCTTGGGAATGGGGGTACCGGGCCGATAAGCATTCGGGAAAAGAGATTGCGGGAGCCCAATCGCTATCCTTAATGCCCGTGTCTCAAACTCTGCTGAAGCACGCAAGCCCCATTGCTTGTCCCCGTCAGTTGGGCTTGGCCTTCTGCGCAAGGTCGAGGGTGCGGAGGAAGTCTATTCGGCCATAACCTGTTTCTTCATGGAAGCCCGGAGCGCCGATGGGGTCGGCTCCCTGCTCGATCAGATGGATGACTTTAGCGGCCTTCAAGTCCGGGCGGACCGTCCGAACAAGTGCGGCAAGAGCGGCGACTTGCGGCGCCGCGCAAGAGGTGGCACAGGTCCGGACCTGGTAATGGCCATTGAACGGCACCTTCTGTGCGCCAAGCGGCGTATCTTTCCAGTCGTAGTACGCTTCTTCGTGGGGCGCGGCGATAACCATATTCTCGACGGGCGCTACAACGCTCAGGCGGGGCCCGTAATCGGAGCCTTGTTTGATCTCCATCCCTCGCACCTTAGCCGACATCGTCCAGCGCTGGCCGGTGAGCATTGATGCGCCAGCGATCAACACGAAGCTCGAATCGCCTGGATAATCGGTAACGCACTGGTTGTTGTTACCCGCTCCTAAGACGATGATCACGTCTTTTTCCTTCGCATAATCGAAACCATCCTGTAGCCGAGCGGCGGCTTGAGGATCGGACCTCTTTATCTCTGCAAGACCGAGGAAAGCGCTAAAACTTATGACTCTGACTCCGTGATCCACCAGGTAACGGATCCCGCCCGCCGCGGTTTCGGAGACATAATCCAGCCATTCTTTTGAGAGGCCCGCCATTTCAGCCTGATGGGCGGCCAAGTCCTTCTGGAAGTCGGCCATGCTGGCCTTGGGGTTCTTGGCGAAGAATTGCTCCTATAGCAAGAGGAGCCTCTGCATCGGGAAGCCCATCGAGGCCGTCAGGAGCATGCAATCCGGAGCTTCGCCCCATATCCCGTCGTGGCCCGGATTCTCACGGGCTGCGATGATGCTGGCGACCTCCGTGCCGTGAGCGTCCATGGAGAAGAAATCCGTGTGGAAGAAGCCAGGCGCGAACCACCCGGGCTTCAAGTTCGCCCGGAGCGCCGGATGAAAGAAATCGAAACCTGAATCTATAACGCCTATCTTGCAGCCCGGGCCGCCGCGGGTGACTTTCCAAGCCTGCTCGACTTTCATGAGCGAGAAGTAAAGCTTTTGTTGCACGGCGAAATTGGGTCGCGTCTGGCCTGCCGCGATCGTTGAGCCAACCGTAATCAAAAGATTGCAAGCGAGAAAAATCCTGAAATGAAGGATGTCAATCTTCTTGACGATCATGCCACAATCCTCCTGCTGAATTCTGCGGCAGCCTCGTATACGGTCTTACAGCCGGAAAAACACCAACAACAGAACGAGGCCTGTGAACCAGACAGCGAACCACTTTCTATAGCCCGGCGGCATCACCGTGCCACGGCGGAATGGAGTGGACCAACTACCCGGAGGCAACAAATCGCGGCCCATTGCAGCCAGACGGCGCTGGCCGCGGATGAGGAAGACAGCCATGTAGAGAGAGGTCGCAAGGAAAACTCCAGCCACCGGCCAGCGCACCCAGACGACCGGCACGTGCCGGGTCCGTAACAGCGCGAATAGTCCGAAGCCCGCGAGCAGCACAACAAAAAGCCAGCGAACGAGTTCCATGGAGCGTAAAGAGTAACGGCGTGCCGCCTCATTCCACCGGAGGTGCTCCGCAGGACGGTCGGCGGGAAGCGGAGCGCTGCTCCGTGCGATCAGGATCTCGAAGGGCAGCAGCCCCAACGCAATATAGGTGAATTCGACCGGACCTTCCCAAAAGCTTCGTCCGCCGCCGTGGGCAAGCAGCAGAATCCAACTGAAAGCGATGATTCCGCCGATCAGCGCCTCGACGCGCCATGAGATGTAGTCGCCCAGGCGGCGCGCTTGAAGCGGAATCGCCACGCTTGATAGTACCGGCGGGTTTCCTCCGAGTTTCGCGCGCGCGTACGAGGTGAAACCCATTTGGCTCGCCACATGAAGGACAGCGGTGCCTCCAGCCCATGCTGGAAATAGGAACCAGCGGCCCGAGGCGAAAACCGCAAGGGCTGCGAAGAGTGTGATCAAGTACATTGCGAGCACGATGCAATGCCAACCCCTCAGCCATCGGGTCCCATCGCCCTCATAGAAGCCGGAGTTCACTTTCACACCCAGGAAGAAATCAGGCCCGTTCTGCAAAGGCCTGTCCCAGGTCTGCTCAAAAACGATCCCGAAAAAGGCCAGCAGCCCGAGAGTGATGTAGAAAAGCATCCATTCACCCGATGTGTGCGCGGTCATTGCGAATCTCCCTTCCGCCGAATCAGATCGAGTTCCCGCCGGACCATGCCCACGATCTCGCGGTCTTTACGACCGCCCAAAATCAACTGCGTCAAGGCGTTCCGCAACGGTGTTCGCAGCTCTTCCTCTTGCACGTTCTGGATATGCCGAGACTCGACCACGGCGCCCGTGCCGTGACGTACCCGGACCAGGCCCTCCTCTTGCAATTGCCGGTAAGCGACAGCGATGGTGTTGAGGTTCACACCCAAATCATTGGCGACCTGGCGTACCGAAGGGAGCGCCATGCCTTCGCGGAGTTCCCCGCCGGCAATCAGCGCTTTTACGCCATCGACGATCTGCTGGTACAAGGGGCGCTTATCGTTGGCATCGACCGTCAGAAACATCTCAAGTCACCTGTCATCTGTATGCATACTCCATACAGCTTTCGTTGTCAAGAGAATTCTCGCTCGTAGGCGGTAGGGTCATCACCAACGAAGAAGTTTGTTACTCCCGTGTCCACCGTGGCCACGGAGGTGTCGTTCGAGCTCCAGGCCGAGTTGCTCGTCTCATCGTAGTAGGACTGGTTGCCATTGCAGTCATCGTACTCCGCCGACGCGGCGCAGGATGT
>JAKASH010000500.1 GCA_021828225.1 Acidobacteriota bacterium
GCCGGCTTCGAGGGGCCTACCCTCATCTCTTGCGCAGCATCGCACCTCCTTTCGTGCGTTCGTGGCGCACTGTCGTCCGCGTAGCGTACGAGATGCACTTTGTCGAGATGCTTCGTGCCGGTCCTTCGGCTGAAGTTCTCACGAAGCAGCGCCTCCAGACCGTCGAGCGCGATATTGGCCAACACCGGCGAGATGATTCCGCCTTGTGGCGTTCCCGTTTCGGTCGGCCACCGGGTTCGACCTTGCATGAATCCAGCCTTTAGCCACTTGCGCAATATCGCTTTGTCCACCGGGACGTGAGCGATTAGCCAGTCGTGGCTGATGTTGTCGAAGCAACCTTTGATGTCTCCTTTCAGTACCCATTGCGCCCGCGCAGTTCCCGCGAAGATGAGTTGACACTTCACCATCGCGTCTGCTGTCGAGCGCTTCGGTCTGAATCCGTAGGAGTTCGGGTCCGCCGTACACTCGGCGATTGGTTCCAGCGCGAGCAGGTAAAGTGCCTGCATCGCGCGGTCCTTCATCGTCGGGATTCCGAGCGGACGCATCTTGCCGTTGCTCTTCGGGATGTACACCCGTCTCAATGGACGCGGCTGATAGCCGCGCCGCTTGAGCGACAACACAGCCTGAGATTTGGCGTCCGGCGTGGACCAGGTCAGCCCGTCCACGCCCGCTGTCCGTTTGCCTTGGTTGTCCGTCACTCGCCGAACGGCCAAAACTTTACCGCTCAACGAGCGGGTCGGCAGCCGCTGCAAGGCTCGCGCCTTGCGCCGTCTGCCTTCCTGCCATGCCTTCACGATACGCAACTGTAAACTCCTCACCCGTCGATGGCAGTCGGACCAGTTCGTGTCCCGCCACTCGAAAGTCGAGCCGGAGCGCGCGTGCGCCGATTGACGCTCCTCTGCGCAGCTCTCCGTCGAGGTATCGCAGCCATTCTCGTGATGAAGGACCCGGCGGAAGTTTGCCCGCTTTCGCGCGGGATGATGTCGGCTCACCGCCTCAACCCCTATCCGCCCCGTTACAGGCCGGCATTCGCTTCCTCCGCCTTCCTCTGCCCGCATCCGCATCAGCCTCCCTCGCGGTCGGCCTGCCTCCAATCGGCGCGAATACGGGTTTACCGTGTTCCGCCCGAGTGACTCGCACGCGGTTTAGGTCCCGCCTATCCGCCGGTGGTTTCTCCGTCCATGTGGCCCAAGTATGGAATGAGCCAACCTGTCCATGTGGCCCGAGTATTCAGCGAGCCATCCCACCACGCACCATTTTGGTTCAAGCCTGTCAGCATCTTTGGCTTGTTCTACCTAACGACGGTTGCAGCAGTTCACATTTTGTTGACCATGCCGCGCAGCCTAGCCCCCGAACCCCATCGATGCTCGGAGTTCTCGTCCCGGTCTCACGACCTTCGCTACGCCACCATTGGCGAGGGTACATTGTCCCGACAGCTTCACACCGCGCCGTTGCCAGCGCCGCATGTGCCGGTAGGCTACCGGTGATGGAACACCAGGTTCTATTTCTTCTTTTACCTCCTTTCATCGAACAATCACTCAAGCGACTTCACGTCGCACGAACACGTGATAATATCGCAAAAGGAATCGGCACCGATTTTTCTCGTTGGTCTCCTCAGTGTCGAGGTTTTTGCTGCTCCGCTTCGCGTCTTCGATTTTCCAAAACACCACGGCCGTAGATTCCTCGCCCTTACGAACGTGTCCTCCCAGTTCGGTTGCCTGGCGGTAGGTCAACCAAAAGGGCGACACGTATTTTGAGGCGGAGAGCAGAAAATAATTGATGCCGCGGTATGGTTTCTTCGATACCAAATTGCGCGGCAATCCGGTCGAGGTCCACGGCCTGCGCCACGGCACGACGCCGCTTTCAAGCAGATTGATGATCTTATCGGTCACGATTGCGTAGATGTCCATTTCCGTAATCTCCAATTGTGGTTTTGATGGTTGCGGGAGAACCGCTTGCGCGGTTCTCCCTGGGTGGGTCGGTTAGAATGGAATGTCGCCGGAAGCTTCAGCCTTGGGCGAATCACCGTTAGTGCGATTGCCGAGCAGGCGGAGTTGCCGCGCCACGATTTCAGTGCGGAAGCGCTTGCCCGATCCGTCCTTGGCTTCGTACTGGCGGGTAGTAAGCCGTCCTTCGACGTAAACCTGACGGCCTTTGCTCAGGAACCGTTCGCACGTATCGGCCAGCCGTCCGAATGCGACCACGCGATGCCATTCGGTACGGTGCTGCTTGGTACCGCTCCGATCAGTGAAACGCTCCGTGGTCGCCAGCGAGAAATTCGCCACGTTCTGTCCCGATGGCAGGGCGCGAACCTCGGGGTTAGCTCCCAGATTGCCGATCACGATCACCTTGTTGATTCCCATTTCCGTTACCTCTATCTGGTTTTTTTTTTGCGTTGCTCAGTAACCGTCTTCGTCGATCCGATGAGCGTTGAGGTCGCGTTCGGCCTTTTCGCCGTGACCGCAGCGGGTGCTGTACAGGGCCTTCTCGCCGGGGTAGTAGAACGCTCGTTCGCCGGAGTTGATTTCCGTCTGGCAATTGGGCTCCGAACATCGGGCCGGATACCGGACGGTGATCCACTTGGGATCGCATTTGAACCTGCGTCGCATCGTTGGTTTCACCTTTCGCCCACTTCCGCTCCTGCGGCAGGGCGTGCTGCGCTTTGCTTTCAACCCGCGCAAATTTTTCGCGGCGACCTCTCACCCAACACTGGAGGTCGCTGCGCAGATTCCTAAGCTGCGTGCGCGGAGCGGGCGGCAGGACGTGCCAGAGCGAAGCGGCCCTACGGGCTGGCACGGCGTGCTTGTATGGTGTCCGCCCATGCTTCTAACTCGCGCGATCTGCTCTCTCATGGTGAAAGAGAAACTGAACAACTTGTCCCCTCGGCCGCTCACTGAAGCTGGGGGCCGAGGGGAAAAGATGGGGGGCGGTTGGTGGGGATAAGGATTTTGGGACGCGCAGCCGCGTCGTCTCTGCGGACGCAGGCCAGGACTTTTTTTCCTGGCCAAGGACGCGCGACGCGGCGAGCCACCAATGAGGATTGTTAAGATGCGGAAGGTTTCCCGGAGAGGTGTCGCCGCCGGCTGTGCTGAAGGTAAATCCTTGTGCGCTAGATTGGCGCCCTCGTCCGGGGCTCAGGGCTCGAACGGTATCCAGAGGCGCAAGCGGCGTCCTCGAATGGACAAGCAAGAGCGTGAGTTCGGGCTCCGAGGCTCGGGGAACCGAGTCGTGGAAGGAGGAAGGTTGATGAGGTTTGCGGGAATCGACGTTGGAGGCGAGCGTCACATGGTGGCAATGGTGGGTGAGGAGGGCGAGGTGTTATGTCGCTCCAGCCCGTTTGGCGAGGATGCCTCGGGCTATGCGCATCTGTTCGAGCTGCTCGGGCCACCTGAGGGCTGTCTGCTGGCCTTGGAAGCGACCGGACACTACTGGCGCAATCTGTTCGTCGCTTTGGTCGCAAAGGGCTACGCGGTCGCGGTGCTGAATCCGTTGCGCACGCGGCGCTTTGCCGAGGAGGAGCTGCAGCGGACCAAGACCGACGCGATCGATGCGTTGGGGATCGCGCGGTTTGCCGCCCAGAAGCGGCCGCCAGCGACGCAACTGCCCGACATCGCGACGGTTGAGTTGCGCGAATTGGCGCGATTGCGTGAGCGGCTGCAAGAGGACTTTGCCAGCCGTCTGAGGCAATTACATCGAGCGGTTGACCTGGGCTTCTCGGAGTTCACCCGGTATG
>JAKASH010000501.1 GCA_021828225.1 Acidobacteriota bacterium
GACACCAGCCAGAAATCCGAGCACGGCGTGCGGCGATTGCTCTCCATCCCGACCCGCGAGCAGTTGCTGCGCGTGCTGAAATACATGCTGGACGAAAACGAGTTTCTCTCGCCCTTCGGGATTCGGGCGCTTTCAAAATATCACCAGGCGCATCCCTATTCTCTGAAGCTGGATGGCCACACGCACTCAGTCGACTACGAACCGGCCGAATCCACCACCGGGCTTTTTGGCGGCAACTCCAACTGGCGCGGGCCCGTGTGGTTTCCGGTAAACTTCCTGATTATCGAGTCGCTGCAGAAGTACCATTACTATTATGGCGATGATCTCAAGGTGGAGTGCCCAACAGGTTCCGGAAATATGCTGAACCTCTGGGAGGTGGCGACGATGATCTCCCGGCGCCTGAGCCGGATCTTCCTGCGAGGCACCGACGGGCGCCGCCCGGTTTACGGCGGCACGGAGATGTTCCAGAACGATCCCCACTGGCGCGACCTGATTCTTTTCTACGAGTATTTTCACGGCGACAACGGCGCGGGGATCGGAGCCAGCCACCAGACGGGCTGGACGGGCCTGGTAGCCAAGCTGCTGCAGCAGAGCGGGGTGGGATGCTGAGGTCGAGAGCCGCCATTCTCGTAGAGCCGGGCTTTACACCCGGCATTCCTTTTCGGCCCCGCTGATATTGCGTGGGACTCAACGCAAGCGAATAGCCACCTCAATTTGCTCTAAGAATTGACCGCAGGAGATTGTGGCGTTATTGTTTGGCTTTGAAGCCCCCGACGTCCGGGACGCGATAAGGCTGCAGGATACAATTGGCGTGGAATGCGGATCCGAAACAGATCGGCGCCGGTCGATTCGGTTGCACGGGCATGACTATTCCTGGCCCGGAGAATATTTTGTTACTATCTGTGCACACGAAAAGCAGCATTTGTTCGGCCAGGTGGTCGAGGCCAAAATGCAGTTGAATGCGCTCGGCGAGGCTGTATGGAAGGAATGGCGATTTAGCGCTCGTATTCGGGCAGAAATTGAGCTCGATGAATTTATTGTTATGCCGAACCACGTTCACGCCATCGTGCGGATCGTAGGGGCGGACGGCGTCCGCCCTGGTTTTGCAGGAGGGCATACGGCAATGGCAGAACTAGGGGCGCACGGCCGTGCGCCCCTACCACCCGGACGAGCCCCACGATCTCTCGGGTCCTTTGTGGCAGGGTTCAAGGCCGCCGCGACGAGTTCCATCAACAGAATCCGCCGCATGCCTGGTACGCCCGTGTGGCAGCGCAATTATTACGAGCATATTGTGCGCCATCCACACGAACTCGACGCCTTCCGTGATTACATCCGGACCAATCCCGCGCGGTGGGATACCGACCCGGAAAATTGCCGTTGAACGAGGGACGTTTCGGATTTGTAGGGGCGGACGGCGTCCGCCCTGGTTTTGCAGGAGGGCATACGGCAATGGCAGAACTAGGGGCGCACGGCCGTGCGCCCCTCCACTAATCTTGTGCAGGTGCGACCATGGACAATTCCAATTCAACGACGTGCATGCCTCTGGTGAGTTTTGGGCGGGAGGTCTGCGGTGATGTCGCTTTGTCAGAGACACGCGAGTGGCTGGTCACCAACGGAATCGGCGGGTTTGCTTCCGGCACGGTGGGCGGGCAACTTAGCCGGCGCTATCACGGGCTCTTAATCGCCGCTTTGAAACCGCCGGTCGGACGCACTTTGTTGGTGCCGAAATTCGACGAAGTGGCCGAATACGATGGGCGGCCTTATCCACTGGCAACCAATCGCTGGCGCAGCGGCGTCATCGAACCCCAGGGCTACCGGCGAATCGAGGAGTTCCGCCTGGAAGGAATGAGTCCGGTGTGGACCTATGCCTGCGCCGACGCGCTGCTGACCAAGAAGGTCTGGACGGAGCCGGGCGCGAACACCACCTACATTCGTTACCACCTGAAGCGCGGCAGCGGAAGCGTGAAGTTGTCGATCAAGGCGCTGGTCAACTACCGCGATTTTCACAGTCTGACGCGCGCCGGCAACTGGCGAATGCAAATCACCCGGGTCGAACGCGGCTTGCGCGTTAACGCTTTTGAGGGCGCAACGCCGTTCTACGTGCTCAGCGCCGCGGCCAGCGCCGAGGTAAGCCACCAGTGGTATCGCGCGTTCGAGCTGAGCGCGGAGCGGCTTCGCGGAATGAATTCCCAGGAAGACCATCTCCACGCGGGAACCTTTGTGGCGGAACTGCAGCCGGGCGATTCTCTCCTGGTCGTGGTCAGCACGGAGCCGCAGCCGGACCTGGACGCGCGATCGGCCCTGCAAAGGTATGAGGCGCACGACCAATCGATTCTGGAGCAATTTCGCGACGCGCATCGCGGGTACCGGATTCCGGCCTGGATTGAACAGCTTGCGCTGGCGGCGGACCAGTTTGTCGTCAAAAGGACGGTCAAAGGGGCTGAAGCTTACACGGTGATCGCCGGTTACCATTGGTTCAGCGACTGGGGCCGTGACACGATGGTGGCGCTGCCGGGGCTGGCTCTCTCAACCGGACGACCAGAGGTCGCCCGCAACGCCCTGCTGGCCTGGGCCAGCTTTGTGGACGGCGGCATGCTTCCCAACCGTTTCCCTGAATCGGGAGAGAAAGCTGAATTCAATACCGTGGACGCGTCCCTGTGGTATCTGCTGGCTGCGCGGGCCTGCTGGAAGCGCACGCACGACCGGGAATTTCTCAAGCAGATTTTTCCGGCGCTCTGCGAAATTGTTGCCGCCTACATGCGCGGCACGCGCTACAACATTCATCTGGACCGGACTGACGGGCTGCTTTATGCAGGGGCGCCGGGTGTGCAACTGACCTGGATGGATGCCAAGGTCGGCGACCTGGTGGTGACGCCGCGAATCGGGAAGCCGGTGGAAGTCAACGCCCTGTGGCTGAACGCGCTCGTGGCCATGAGGGAATTTGCGAATGAACTGGGGAGCGCAGCGGATGATTTTGAACACGCGGCCGAGCAGGCCAGCAAAGGGTTCGCGCGGTTCTGGAATGCCCCGGCGGGCTACTGTTTTGACGTGCTGGACGGGCCGGTGGGAAACGACGCTTCGCTAAGGCCCAACCAGATCTTTGCCGTGTCGCTGCCTGAGAGCCCTTTTGATCTTGAAAAGCAGCGAGCCATCGTTGATTGTGTCGCTCACCACCTGCAGGCCACTCCCGGGCTCAAAAGCCTTGCGCCGGATGATCCGCACTATAAGGGCTCGTATGCCGGCAGCCAGGCCGACCGCGACTCCGCTTACCATCAGGGCACCGTCTGGGGATGGCTGCTCGGACCTTTTGTGCGGGCCCACTTGCGGGTCCACAACGATCCTCGGGCTGCAGCCTCGTTTCTGGCGCCCATGGCCCACCACCTGCAGGCTCATGGTCTGGGCACTGCCGGCGAGATTTTTGATGCCGACGCGCCCTTCCTGCCCCATGGGTGCATCGCCCAAGCCTGGACGGTTGGTGGAATCCTGGATGCGTGGGAAAAGACCGCAACGTACGACCTGGCGTTGAAGGGTGAAGTCTGAAGTCCGAAGGATGAAGGAAAGACTCCGGGAATGCGCGGCGCGAAATGGCCCCGATTTATCGGGGCCGCAACGATGTTTTATGTTTGATCCTGCTTCACCGTTTCCGAAGGAGCGCCGACACCGCAACAACAGACACGGCGAGAAAATGTCTTTAGTGCATCGTTTTTCGGCACGACTGAAAGGCGTCTTTT
>JAKASH010000502.1 GCA_021828225.1 Acidobacteriota bacterium
GAAGAATAATGTCAGCTTCAAGAAGTTCTGCCGCATCATCCTCCATTACCTTGAAGCTCCCCTTTGCCTGCGTCTTTCCGAAGGCAAGGCGGAACTGGTAGAAACGGCCCGCGGGAAGGTTCAACCGGTTAAACAGTGACCGGCTGATCCAGCCGCGGCAGTCATTCGTTCCAAGCTCCAGGTCTTCCGTCACCATGACCCGGCACTGGGGAACTTCGATCAAGGACTTGCAGGGGCCGACGAGAATGCCGAAATAGACGATCGCAGCCTCGGCCGTGTTCTGAAAGCGCTCCGCAATGGCCCTTTCATACTGCCGTTCCACCGCGTAGAACTTTCCTTCCTTGGCCGAGCTCGAGGCACCCGCCAGCGCAAACCGCACCCCGTTCCATTCAAGACGCGCAAGCGACTGCACGATCTGCGCCTTCTGATAGTCGCTGAGCATCTCCGTGGGCAGGTCGACCGTTGCCACTCGAATCCCGGGATAGAGGGCCTCGAGCAGTGTGTTCGAAAGGGTCGCCTCCCGGCGCAAGTCCATCACTTTCTCCTTGACCTTGCCCGTCCGGTCCATCTGCAACTGAACCACGGGCAGAACATTCTTTGTTCTTTCGTTTCCTTCTCTCATGGTCTCCTCCTCTGTTCTTTGTTTTGCGGCACGAGACAGGGAGGGACCGCCAGAGGTCTCTTCGCTCGTCCCGTGCCGAAAAAGTTGATCTTTCGGCCGGGTCAAGCGAACGGCCTGGCCATGTTCAGTTGTGGTTAGACGCTATGCACTTTGGGCCTTGCGACCTTCCGTGCAACTGCGGTGATGACTTTCACCACCAGTTCCATTGCGAGCGTAAACAGAGCGCCCGCAATAAGGTATTCGAGTTTTACCTGGTTCACCGTCGATCCCACCCAAAGCGAGATCGAGCTGATGGCCACGACGGCGACTCGATTCATTAGCTCCTCCTTTCCGCCAAAGCCCGGAAAGGGGAGGCCTCTTTCGAGCGGCTTCGCGTTTCCGGACCCAAGACTACGATTCCGGCCCGGGATCCGCCCGAAGCCGCGCTTTCAACTCATCCGCAGTTAACAGCCTGCGGAACGCCTCATCATCTATGAAGCCCGAAAGACAGTGGTTAGCGGCCAGTGGTTAGTGAAAAGAAAGAATAACAATCCACCCCTTGAATACTGCTCATTCTCCACGCTTCGCTGTTCACTAATCACTTATCACTGATCACTTTTTTCTGACTGCCTCCTTCTGAATTCTCGGCGTCTTGCCGGTGAGGTCCGGAACGGCACGATATTCGGTCACGGCGAAAAAGTTCACCCCTGTCTTAAGCGACTCAATGAGGGCCTCGCTTTCGTTCGGAAGCTCCCTGCCGAGCAGCGGGCTCCCGCCCTCAGACCCTTTCCCGGCAAGAAAGAATCGCACGGCGAGCTCAGGCTGAGCCTCTCTTTCTGCCGGCTTCCTCCTTGCCGGCCGCTCGGATACAGGTGGCGGTGCCTTGGTTTCTGTTGCGACGGCTTCCTGACTCATCTTTTCATTCCTTTCCGCAGCTCGCCGGCGTTTATCGGGTTTTCCGCCTCTCTGCCGGAAGTCGCCCGCGCGAGACGAGCCTCCTGAGTTGTGCTTCTGCCAGGCTGCCCCTGGCCGGCTTCGCCGCACCTTCGCGGCGGAATCTTAGTTCGCCCCTTTCCCGTCGAGGGCGCTCTGCTGGTCGAGGCTCGTGTCCCGCTGTCCCATCATCTCCCTGGTGTTGAATTGGGCAACCAGCAAGCCACTGGGATTCAAATCGCTTCGGGCCGTCTCAACCAGCCGGACGGTGTACTGCCCCACGATCCGGTCCGTGGTTTCGGTTCCTTTCTCGACGCGATGGATGTCGTTCACCCCGAAAACCACGTAGGTCCATGGGGCGTTCTGCAGGCGCTCGATTGAACGGATGCGAAAATCCGAGATGATGTGCTCCCTCTCAATCTTGCCGACGATATCTTTCTCGCGCAGCCTGTTGAGCGTGTAGACGCGAAGATTCACGGTCATCATGTTCAGGGCGTCGGAGAAATTCTGGTCCACCAGGTCCGGCGTATAGTTCAAGTAGGCAATCAGGAAGCGCCTTACCAGCGCCTTGCCCTCAAGGTTGGTCGGCGCGGCCGCCTTGCGGGAATCGGCGAAAAAACCGAATGGGGAGTGCGCAAGCTGCATCTCGGCTCCTCCTACGACCGTCGCATTGCCTTCCTTGTCCACGCGTATCACAGTCGGAGGCTGGAGACGGACATAGACCGCGAATACAAATGCTCCAAGAGCGATGACGCCAAAAAGGAGCGTCGCCAACCATGCGCGATTGGCGTAGGTCCGCAGCAGCCCGTCGTGCTCGTAATATTTTGTGTAAGCAAGGATTTCCGGGTGAGATGAATTCATTTCACGCTTCTTCATTTCCTTCACCCCCAGTGGGCTCGCTTCCCGCGCCCTTAATGCGGCTATATGCTGCCCGTGCTGCATAGCCGCCGTACCAGCTTGCCGCGTGCGTGAAGCTGAAGCTCGGCTTGCGGCCGGGCATGTTGTAGCCAGGCGTCCATGGCATCGGCACGCCCGCCCGGCTGCCTGCGGCCGAGCCTGCCGCGGGAGGCCTCGGTGGTGGCATTGAAGAAGAACCGAGCGATGCATTCACGGTCCGCCCGCCACCGTCCAGGCTACCGCTACCCTGGTTGGCTCCGCTGGCAGCACCTCCTTGAGACTGGCCACCATAGGCCCAGCCTCCGCCGCTTCCCATGAGTGCGGTCCCACCCATGGCCACAGCCGCGGTGGCCGCTGTCAGCGCCGCTCCTCCAACCGCCAGAAGCGTTGCCCCGATATCGCCCCGCACAATCCGGCTCGCAACATAGGGAATCAACGCAATCAAAATGGCGTAGAGCAGGCTTGCAATCCCGAGGATCACCATGGGATTCGTCACCGAGAGGTTCAGATACCAGGCGTTGTTCAGAACGGTGTTGACGTCGTTCAGGTGGAGAACGTAGATCAGTTCTGACAAGATGGCGTAAATGAGTCCCCAGGCATTGAAGATCATGAGATTGATCAGATATGTCCGGCTGATCTGTCCGATACCTGTCGCCGGCATCAGGGAAAGCACGAAAGGACCACAGACGTAGAGGATCGCACCGTAGACGGTATAGAAGAGGCAGAACAACAGATACGTGACTCTGTAAAGTAGGAAAGCTAGAAAAATGAGCAACGAGCCTATAATTGCGCCCGCAGCATTCTGGCCAAAATGCCAAACAAGCGACAGCATGCCGTTCCACCCCTGCGCATTGTTATGCCAATACGTGACGATCTGCTGACTCCAAGCCTCAAATACGTCGAGCATACCTGGTCCATTGGCTACGATGTGATTTGCAATGCCGTTGAACATCTTGTTCACGTCCAGGAAGGCCGTCGCGTAATTGACCAATACCAGTCCCAGGATGAGATATTTGACCGCCGCTGTCCCCAGGATCCGAACGTCGCCGCCGGCCGCATAGGCGGCATAGACCGAATACACCAGGCTTACTAGCAGGACGACGGCGGCGACTCTGATAATCCCTGACATCAGGTTCGAACTGTTCAGCCCCGCGAGCGCACCGTTAAATAGAGTCTGGTAATACATCGTCCTCGCACTCCTTACTTCAACAGATTCTGGAGCTTCTTCATCATTGAACTCGATGCCGAGGCGCCGAGCTTCATGGCAACACCCTGGTTGGCGAGGCTTGCCGCCCGG
>JAKASH010000503.1 GCA_021828225.1 Acidobacteriota bacterium
TGAAGGTATCGGGATCGATCGCCTGACCATGCTCCTGACCAACTCGCATTCAATCCGCGACGTAATCCTGTTTCCTCTGCTTCGTCCCGAGAAGTCTCCAGCCTGAGATACCTTGTCCGTTTTGAGCGGAAAGCGATGGTCTTGCAGGCCTTTAAAACGATGAAGTCCCGTGCGATAAGTTAATTTGCCTTCCCCTTCTAGCCGATCTCATCGGATAATGATTCAAGGATATGAGGTTTGAACTATTTGTTGCTTTGCGGTATTTGAAGGCCAAGCGGCGCCAGGCGGCTATTTCAGTGGTCACGGCGATATCCGTCATTGGTGTGATGGCAGGCGTTGCGGCGCTGGTCATCGCATTGGCCATCAATAACGGTTTTCGGCAGGAGTTGGAGAGCAAGCTTCTTGGGGCGACGGCTAATGTGAATCTCCTCCGGGCGCAGAATCTTGGCATCAGGCATTATGAAGCCTTGACAAAGCGTCTTTCAAAGGTGCCGCATGTCGTCGCCGATGCGCCTGCCCTTTATGAAGAAGTTCTGATTTCCAGCCGGCAGCGATCCAGAGGTGTGGTTCTTAAGGGAGTAGACCCCGCGCGCGAGGTCAAAGTAGGCAACCTGCTCCATCACCTGACCGAGGGCTCGCTCAAGGGGCTGTCTGAAACTTTTCCGGATGCGGACCCGATAATCATAGGGAAAGATCTGGCCAAGTCCTTGGGTGTGTATGTCGGTGATACGGTGATGATCACCAGCCCGCAAGGGACTCTCACGCCTTTTGAAGTCGTACCGAAGTACCGGCACTTTCGTGTGGTAGGCATTTTTGATTCCGGCTTTTACGATTTCGATGCGACCTGGGCTTTTACGAATCTGAGCGCAGCTCAGCGCCTGTTTGATTTGAAAAGCGTTGCTTCAGTCATCGAGTTCAAGCTCGACGATGTTTACAGAGCTGACTCGGTGGCCAAGACGATTCTCAAAGCCGCGGGACCTGGGTTTACTACCACGACCTGGGTGGACCAGAATCACGCTCTCTTCAGCGCCTTGCAGTTGGAGCGGCTGGTCACGATCCTGACAATTGGCCTGATCGTGCTGGTTGCCGCGTTAAACATTTTCATCATGCTGGCGATGATGGTAATGGATAAGAATCGTGATATTGCGGTTTTGAGATCGATGGGTGCCAAGAAGAGACAGATCTGGACCGTTTTCACGATGCACGGAATTTTGATTGCGACTCTCGGCACGGCGCTTGGCCTGGCGCTTGGCTACGGAGGCTCGTGGCTGGGCGAGGCCTATAGGCTAATCCCTTTACCGGCTGACGTTTACGGTTTGTCTTACGTCCCATTTATTCCACGTCCCTGGGACGGTCTTTGGATAGGCCTGGCGGTACTGGGGATCAGCTTTCTGGCGGCGTTTTATCCTTCACTTTCTGCAGCCAAGCTGGACCCGGCTGAAATTTTGCGTTACGAATGATACGTAAATGGAACATGGATCGTCCTGGGAGTTTTATGTTGCCCGCTGAGTCCGGAAATCGAGGCCCAATGCTACGGGTGGACAATCTGACCAAGATCTTTCGTTCCGGGGAGCAGGAAGTGGTAGTCTTTGACGGTCTCAATCTTGAGGTTGAGAAAGGCGAACTGGTTGTGCTGGTTGGAAAGTCCGGCGCGGGCAAGACGACTTTGTTACACCTGCTCGCGGCGCTGGACACTCCAACTCGAGGTGAGTTATACTTTGGTGGGCAGAGGTTGAGCGAACTCAGTATCGAAGCGCAGGCAGAGTATAGAAATCAGCAGATTGGCTTCGTTTGGCAGATGCATCATTTACTGCCCGAATTTAGTGCGCTTGAGAATGTGATGCTGCCGCAGCTCATCGCAGGGAGTGGTTTTGAAAAGGCGCGGGTTCGTGCCAGGGAACTTCTGGCGGAGGTGGGCCTGGAAAAAGCCTTGGGGCGCCGGACCGGTGAGCTTTCTGGGGGAGAGCAGCAGCGTGTGGCATTGGCAAGAGCGCTAGTAAACAATCCAGCGTTGCTACTGGCAGATGAGCCGACCGGAAACCTGGATCACCGCACCGCAGAGCTTGTCATGGATCTGCTCGAACGGTTGCACCGTGTTCATGGGTTGACTTCGGTGTTAGCCACGCACAATATGGAACTCGCGCAGCGCGCGGCTCGGACGTTGCGTCTGGAAGACGGCCAACTGACCGAGGTAGTAGTTCCACGGTTTAACTGACAACCTGCTTTTTGGCATAATAGATGTCGGGAGCGGGGTCTAAGGAAGAACTGAGGAGCTATGTTCGAGAGATACACAGAAAAAGCTCGGCGTGTTATCTTCTTTGCTCGGTATGAGGCTAGCCAGTTCGGGAGTCCCTACATCGAGACCGAGCACCTGTTGCTCGGTTTGCTGCGCGAAGACAAGGCCCTGACCAACCGTTTTCTCCGTTCCCATGCCTCGATTGAATCAATTCGCAAGCAGGTGGAAGGGCATATTCCGGTTCGAGAAAAGGTTTCGACGTCAGTCGAGTTGCCACTCAGCCAGGAATGCAAACGTGTGCTTGCTTACGCTGCCGAAGAGGCCGAACGCCTGACCCACAAGCACATTGGAACAGAACATCTTTTGCTTGGCCTCCTTCGGGAGGATAAGTCCTTCGCAGCGGAAATTCTTCATGAGCGGGGTCTGCGACTGTCCACGCTCCGGGAAGAGTTGAGCCGCTCACAGAGCGAGAAAGTGTCTTCGAATCGTCCCAAAGAGACTTCTCTGCTTTCTGAGTTCAGCCGCGATCTGACTCAGGCAGCGCTCGAAAACCAGCTCGACCCTTTGGTGGGGCGAGAGAATGAAGTGGAACGGGTCATTCAGATCCTTTGCCGCCGCACCAAGAATAATCCTGTTTTGATCGGAGAGCCCGGCGTCGGCAAGACGGCCATCGTAGAGGGCCTGGCGGAACGTATCGCGGAAGGCGACGTTCCATCATTCCTCTCCGACAAACGGATTCTGGCTCTTGACCTTTCCTTGATTGTGGCCGGTACCAAGTACCGCGGGCAGTTCGAGGAGCGCCTGAAGACCATCATGAAAGAGTTGATGGAGGCGCAGAATGCCATTATCTTTATCGATGAACTCCACACCCTGGTGGGAGCCGGTTCAGCGGAAGGTTCACTGGATGCGGCGAATATTCTAAAGCCCGCACTTTCGCGCGGTGAGATTCAATGTATTGGCGCAACCACGCCGGGCGAGTTCCGGAAATCCATCGAGAGGGACCGCTCGCTTGAAAGACGGTTCCAGGCGGTTAAAGTTCCGCCGCCGGATGAGGCCCAGACCATCAAGATTCTTTTCGGTATCAAGGAACGGTACGAGAAGTTCCATGCTGTAACCTACACGGATGAGGCCGTTACGAATTCCGTCTATCTCTCCAGCCGCTACATTCCTGATCGATTTCTACCCGACAAGGCCGTCGACCTGATTGACGAGGCCGGTGCGCGCGTGAAGTTGCGGCAGAGCACCCTGCCTGAAGAGATGGTCGATGTCCAGAAGCGGATCAAGTTTGTGGTTCACCGGATGGAAAACGCCATCGCCAATCATGAGTTTGAGAAGGCGCGTTTCTACTCCGACGAAGAGCGTAAAGAGCGCGAAAACCTCCGATTGTTGCGCGAAAAGTACAACATTGACGAGACCGCCATCGGCGCAGTAACCCGGGCTGACATCGAGGAGGTCGTGTCGCGCTGGACTGGAATTCCAGTAAGCTCGATC
>JAKASH010000504.1 GCA_021828225.1 Acidobacteriota bacterium
ATCTTGAGGTTGAAGGGATTACCAACATTTCCCTCGCCCACGACAAGGCTGCTGCGGTCGCTCTTGAGCATCTGGTTGGATTGGGACATAGTCGGATTGCCTTTGTTAAGGGCCAGGCGTTCAGTTCTGATACCGAAATTCGGTGGAACGCATTTCGCCGTCAGGCTGAGCGCCTGCAGATACCCTTGCGCCCGAAACTCACCGTCCAGCTTGAAGGCAACACGCCTTCTCCCGAAGTCGGCTATGTTGCGGTGAGGAAATTGCTGAGGATCCGTGAGCCTTTCACTGCTTTGATCGCTTTCAACGACGTTTCAGCGATTGGTGCGATCCGCGCTTTGCGTGAAGCAGGGTTGCGCGTGCCAGAGGATATTTCGGTGGTGGGTTTTGATGACATCCCTTTTGCCGCTTATCAGAATCCCGCGCTGACGACGATCCGGCAGCCGCTTTGGGAGATGGGAAAGCTGGCGGCAGAAACCGTTCTTTCGCGGATTGCAAATGGCAATGGTGCTCCGTATCCGAAATTGGTAACTGTAGATCCCGAACTTATCGTGCGTGAAAGCACCTGTACGGCCTCACGCCAAGTGGCCGCCCGTCCTAAACGGCCATTCAAACGCGCGAGGTTGCAGGCCATAAAGGTCGCTCGCAACCGTCAGAAGAATGAACTGGCGGTCGGGAGTAAATAGGTGCGGCGCAGCCTTGCCGTGTCCGGCTCTGAAGCGCGCGGCTTTGGAATTTCAGTAACTCTGCATCTCGGTTTTGTGCTTACAGGAATCGTCACCACACTTCTGGGTCCTCTGCTTCCCGTCCTTTCAGCAAAGTGGAACCTTCTTGACTTCCAGGCAGGGTATCTGTTTACCTCACAGTTTGTCGGCTCAATGGCGGGTGTTGGTTTGTCGAGCGTGTTGACCCCACGGCTGGGTTTCAGGCGCACCCTGGCTCTTGGCTTCGCCCTGGTTGCGATCGGCTTGACAACGCTTGACTTGAGTACATGGATGATCGGATTGGCGTCCGTTTTCGGCTACGGCATGGGACTCGGCCTTACCATTCCGACGACGAATCTTCTCGTCGCCGAGTTGTATGCGGGACGCCGGGCGGCGGCGCTGAATATCCTGAACTTCGCCTGGGGCATTGGGGCCGCCGGATGTCCTGCGCTGGCGGCACTGGCCTTTCGGGCGCACCACATGAGCGTTTTTTTCTTCTCTCTTGTGGCGGCGACGGCCTTCGTTGTTTTCAGCATTTTTCGCAACGCCTGGATTGATACAAAGGACCAGCCTCCGGCCGTTGAAGCAGCGCGCAGTGGTGGATGGAGGGTGTTGCCGCTGCGGCTGATTGGGGTATTGGCTGTGCTCTTCTTTTTCTACGTGGGAGCGGAGAATTCGCTGAGCGGGTGGGCAGCCACGTATGCAAAGCGCCTTTCTCTTCATGCGGGGACAGTCTGGATGCTGGTACCTTCGTGTTTTTGGGCAGCGCTCCTGCTGGGGAGGGCGGTTGCTCCCGCGCTTCTCCGCCACCTGGCTGACGTCACGTTAATGGTTCTGGGGCTGCTGCTGGCGGCATGTGGAATTGCTGTTGTTGTGGGTGCGAGCACCTTGTTCGAAGTCTTCCTGGGAGTCACAATTTCCGGTCTGGGCATGGCTTCTGTTTTTCCTATCGCCATCGCTGCTCTTTCGCACTACCTGGGCGTGACGGCAACGCGCGTTGGCGGAGCGATGTTTGCCTTGGGCGGATTGGGAGGCGCCACGCTTCCATGGTTGGTCGGGTTCCTTTCAACCAGATACGAAAGCTTGCGGCTGGGATTGGCAGTGCCGCTCGTTAGCGTTCTGGTCATGATTGGTATGCAGCTTACCGGCTGGGGTTTCCCAATCGGCGAGCGCTTTTCTCACGAGGCCTGACAAACACTGCTGGTCCGACTTCTTCCGAAGGAAAAGCTTCCGGAATCGGAGCTTGCGTGGAAGCAATGCAACGGTCCGCTGAGCCAGCACGTCCAACTACCTTGTGAAGGCCATTGCGCAAGTCGCTATCGGCTGGTAGGGTTGAAGTCGGCTCCGTGCCAGCTTGTGCATGTTTTTATATTCATCTCCTGAACGGCAGCCCCACCTTCGGAATGTGACCGGCGCTGTGAGGGCATATCCCGTTGGCGCAAGATCTGGATAATTCATCATGGACAGAACTCCCTTTGGATTAGGCAAGCGCGGTTATGCGCTGATGATTGCAGTTGCCGCGGCGCTGGGCGGGCTGCTTTTCGGCTACGACACCAGCGTGATTTCCGGGGCGATCCTTTTTGTCCGCAAGCAATTTCATCTGACTTCGGTGGAAACGGAAGTTGCGGTAAGCGCCGTGTTGGCTGGAGCTGCCATCGGCGCTGCTTTTGCCGGCTACTTCGGAGACCGCTATGGCCGGCGGCCGGTGCTGATCTTCAACGCCATCCTGTTTGGGACGTTTGCCGTGATCACGGGTCTGGCCAACGGCCTGCCGTTATTCCTGGCGGCGCGCTTTGTTGTCGGAGTGGCTGTTGGTGTGGCGTCCATGCTGACGCCGCTCTACATTGCGGAGCTGTCCCCTCCCAAAATCCGGGGCGCGCTGGTCACCCTGAATCAACTGGCCATTGTCACCGGCATCGTGGTGGCCTATTACGTCGACTACCTGTTTGCGGGCTCGTCCAACTGGCGCGGCATGTTCATCAGCGCCGTTGTGCCCTCGATCATTCTGCTGGTAGCCCTGATCTTCCTGCCGGAAAGCCCGCGCTGGCTGGTGACGCAGGAACAGCCCGACGCCGCCTTCAAAATTCTTGACCGCATTGAGGCCACGGACGACGCCCGGCGGCATCTGGAAGAGCTGCAGGAAGTCACGCAAGTGGACAAGCTCCGGTTTCGCGACCTGTTCGGAGAAAGGTTCAAGATGCCGCTCCTGATCGGCGTGGGGCTGGCGATCTTCCAGCAGATCACCGGCGTCAACACGATCATCTACTACACGCCCACGATTCTGCAGATGGCGGGCTTCAAAAGTGCGTCGAGCGCCATCCTGGCCACGGTGCTGGTGGGCGGCGTCAACCTGGTGATGACCGTTATCGCGCTCTTCCTGATGGACCGCGTAGGGCGCCGGCCGCTGCTGCTGATCGGGATTGCCGGCATGGCCATCAGCCTGGCGCACCTGGGTTACATGTTCGGCGCCAGCCACGTCTCGCGGGTCTGGATTCTGACCGATGTGCTGGCCTACCTGGCTTGTTTTGCCATCGGGCTGGGTCCGGTCTTCTGGCTCCTGATTTCGGAGATCTACCCCACCACCATTCGCGGCCAGGCCATGTCCGTCGCCTCGGTCACCATCTGGATCGCCGACCTGCTCGTGAGCGTGACCTTCCTCAGCCTGGTGGGGGCGGCGGGGACCCGGTTCTCGTTCTGGATCTATGGCGCCGCTTGCGTTGTAGCCTTCCTGTTCTCCCTGCGGGTGGTTCCGGAAACCAAGGGACGAACCCTCGAAGAGATTGAGGCTTCCTGGACCAACCGTTCCGTCGCATCGGCGATGTAGGGAAGAGAAGCCAGCACCGTCAACTTTAAACCCGGCACGTGGTTGTTGCGAACGTGATGTAGCCTCGGCACGGGGCGCTTTGAAGAAGCGATAGTTTTAGCTTCGTTTCCGGTTCGTTTTTTAGCGATCCTTTGTTTTCAACAACTTGGCCCGCTTCGTTTTCCGGTTCGTTTCCGGTTCGTTTTTCTGGCCA
>JAKASH010000505.1 GCA_021828225.1 Acidobacteriota bacterium
ACGGCTACTAGTTGTGGAGCCATTTCCACCGTGCGCCCCGGAACTGAACCCGGTTGACAACGTTTGGTCTTACGTCAAATACAATCGGTTGCCCAACTACACCCTCCACATCTGTACGAACTGCGTGAGCGAATCACGATGGAATTCTGTCGGCTGCAGAAGCGACCGGATCTGCTACGGGCTTTTTCAATCATACCGGACTTAGCCTTGACCCTATCTGCCCTGAAGCAACCGATACAAACTGAAACCCGCCGTCTAGGATGTCTCGCCCGCCTCCTGCGAGTTGCTCATGGGTACACCGGACACTTACGTTGTTGCTGCTTGTTACACTTGTGTTACAACTGCTGCCTGAGCGTATAAAGCGACTGCAAATCCCTGAGCGAATATAGCGTTATCAGTGCTGGGCGCTATGAACCCGCATACAGACAAACCAGGTTTGAGACGCTCGGGAGTACAAGTGATTTCATTCAACCCCAATTGTATTTATACTGAGGCCGGACGCTCAATTTCGTCGTTTGCATCTCTGGAGTTTCCCATGTTCTCACGATTAACCGCCTCGTGGGGATCTGGTTTCGAGCGTTAATGAGTGGCGGAATCTACGATTATAGGATTCTGACAAACTAAAAATGGCTATTCTTGATCGATTTAAACTGGATGGAAAAACTGCGTTGGTTACCGGATGCCGGCGTGGCATTGGCAAAGCTATCGCTCTTGCTCTTGCAGAAGCCGGAGCGGATATCGTCGGCGTCAGCCGCTCGATGGAGCCTTCCGGCAGCGAGGTCGAGAAGGAAGTCCTTGCCCGCAAACGCAAGTTCAAAGGTTACGCCTGCGATTTCTCCGACAGGAAGGGGCTTTACCAGATGATCGAACAGGTGGCGCAAGTTTTTCCTGTCATCGATATTCTCGTCAACAATGCCGGGACAATCCTTCGCAAACCCGCGACCGAATTTCCCGATGACTACTGGGATACCTTGATTGAAGTAAATCTGAACTCGCAATTTATTCTGACTCGTGAGATTGGCAAAGGCATGGTAGCAAGAGGAAGAGGCAAGATCATCTTTACTGCATCCCTGCTGACTTTTCAGGGGGGAATCCTGGTTCCAGGCTATTCTGCGAGCAAGGGCGGGATTGGTCAACTGACCAAAGCCCTGGCCAATGAATGGGCTTCCAAAGGAGTCCAGGTCAATGCGATTGCACCCGGCTATATCAGCACCGACAACACGGTTGCCCTCAGAAATGATCCGGTGCGCAACAAGGCTATTCTGGAGCGCATTCCCGCCGGAAGGTGGGGAGAGCCTGAAGACCTGCAGGGGCTGGCGGTTTTCCTGGCCTCCTCTGCGTCCGACTATGTGACCGGCTCTATCTTCACCGTGGACGGCGGGTGGATGGCAAGATAGTCTTGCCGGCGTGAGAACTGATCCCGGGCTATTGCAACAGCAAGGCCGGCCATTCAGGTGGCCGGCCCTTTTATCAAAGCTCAATTGCGACTGGCTACTTTCTGGCCTGCGCGCTGGCGCCTGCATCAACTCGAAATTGCATGCGGGTTCCAGATGCCAGCCGCAGGTCACCTTTCTTTGTTGTGAGAACCGAGTCCATACCGGCGGATTGGTCTGCAGAGGCATAGGATTGCAGATGAATTTGCCGCACGGGCGTGCTGAGGTCAATTGCCGAGTTTGCGCCCAGCGTTGACTGGGTGGCAGCTCCCAGTGTGCCGCCTACGCCGCCGACCGTTGAGCCTGCTGCTCCAACCGCTGAGCCGACCGTTGAGCCAACACCTCCCAGCAATCCGCCACCTCCGCCAGCAGGAGCCGCGACTGGCGCCGGCATCGAAGGCGGCTGCATGGGCGCTGGCCCTCCGCTACCGAATCCTGGTACCGACAATATGGAGGTCAGCACGGTGTTCAACTGCGTCGTGGAGTGACCGGAAACGAGCTGGTCAAAACGGACGCCAAGTGCTGAATCGGCTTTACCGTTGGCGGCTGTTTTCACGCTTGTTATGTGCCCAATGATCTTATCGCCCTTGTGGACCACTATCCTGCCATGTTGTTTGACGTTCTTGGTAACTCGTGCCACCACCTTGTCTCCCGGCTTGGCGGTGCGGGCATTTACATTTGACATCAGTTGGGCAGAGATTTTTGTTCCGTTTCGGATTTCTGCCGATTGCCCCCTTGTTGAAGCCTCCCCTGCTGAGGAACTGACTGCCCTGGCAGCCGAACTGGCACTTGCCTGGGCTGCTTCAGGCGAGTGCGGTGCACTCCAGCCAAGCTGGGCAAGACCTGTGACCAATGCTACGCATGAAAGTGTTCTGAAGAAGTTGAATTTTTTCATCGTTTCCCTCCCATCTGGTTTTCGTGCCTAAGTTAGTCCTAGCTT
Source organism: Acidobacteriota bacterium (assembly GCA_021828225.1). The sequence goes on from JAKASH010000505.1 coordinate 2,374, forward strand.
AGGGCAATGACCCCGTTTGCCCCACGTGATGGAGGAGAAGCAGTTTTCGTGCCATTTTAAGTATGGCCATAACTGCTTGATAGTACATGCTGTATCGCTAGGCCTTGTGACAGAATCACGAGAAACAATGGCAAAAGGCTGTGTAGATTTTTCCAAGCTTCCGACCGATCTCCCGCCTGTTGGCCCACGTCAAACCCTCGCCTATTTCCCTTGTCGCATAAGCCTGAGAGCCACGTCTTCGGAGTACGAAGGGGAATCGAGGGTGAGTTCGCCGGCGAGTTGGCTTACATTTTCTGACTTGTCGACTGCGCCGGTGCGGGTGTCGATCCATTCAGCCTGATAACGACCGGCAGGAACATTGAAGAGAAGAGTGGTTTGGGGACCTCCGCCATCAACGTAAACTGCATAAGCCTTTCCGGGTTGGGCCAGTGCATAGATTCTGGCCGTGGAGCCGACGGCTTTGACGTCTGAGTCATCCGGGTGCATGTGGACGAAGTCGAAGCTTTCAATGAACTTCTTCAGAATGGAAAGCTGAGCTTGCAGGGTGTGACCACCGCCGCCCGGTTGCGTGGATGGAAACTTGAAAGTTCCATCTTCATGTCCCACGGTGAAAGAATAGTCGAGATTGTCGTAAACACCGCCGCCGGCCAGAATAAAGTCCCAGCCTTCGCGGCGGTACGGGCCGTTGCCTGTGCCGCGGGAGCCCGTCTCATCATCGGAGATGACGCGATTCAGCCCGTAGTTCCAGACCACGCTCATCGGGGGCCGCGAATAGTGGAAATTAAAGATGGAAACAGATGGGTTGGGATTCCGAATCTTCCTGGACCCGTTTGAGATGTTCTGGGCGATCAGATGCTTTTCCGGAAATCCTGTCTCCGCCTTCTTGATCGTCTCAATCATATGATTTTGCCACGCCAGCGTAACTCCGCCGAAGTAGGGCTCGTTACAAACTTCATAATACACGTTGTCGAAGTTGTGAAGTTCAGTAACAATCTTGCGGACCATGGCATCCTGGATGGCGAGCAGCGGACCGTTTTGCAAGGTCAAAGCTTGGGTTCTCGGAATGCCGCCGATGCCCTGGATGTTGTTGCTGGCCTTGATCGGGCTGAGGTCCCACTGCTGATCTCCGTAGTAGGGACAGAACAGAACCATCTCCACAACGATGCCGCGCTTCCCTGCCTGCGCGACAAAGTTCTTCAAGCGACGGAAATAGGCTTGATCCCAGGTGTGAAGATCGAACTTGTTGCCGCCTCCGGCGTATCCCGGTTCTGTGCTCCGTGCCCATGGACAGATAAACCGCAGAGGAGCAGGGGCAAGGGTATTCCGGGCAATGTGAAACGCGG
>JAKASH010000506.1 GCA_021828225.1 Acidobacteriota bacterium
GCCGGATACGCAACCGAAGCAGCGCTTGTGGGGAGGCGCCGGCGCAGTTCTTCAAAGCAAGCAGCGAATACGAAGTCGGAACGACCCAGCTCACGGTCTCGGGCATCCAGGGCCAACCAAACTTGCTCGGATCGAAACGGACGTGACGATCAAAAATCCGGAATTTCCATCTCCACAACCAGCCCAATTCCCGCCCCCGGGCGTGCATTAGCCAGCGGGTCGCTCGGTCGATCGCCGCTCCTTCGACTCCACAGCGACGGAGCGCATAGAGCGCCAACCCCGAAAGGCCAGACCCTCCCTCGTCGTCGCCAGCAAGTGCCGGCCAACTCCCGCTTGGGTTCTGGATTCGGAGCAGGAAGCTGATGGCGGCATCCCGTTGCGGGATCGAGTTCGGAGGCAGAGCGAGAAGGGTGAGTGCAGTGGGTTCGACGGCGGATTGTGCGGAACCGCGGGTGTGCGGACACCCACCGTTTTGCAACTGGCCGGCGATGAGCTCTTCCACGCACAGGCTCCGAGCGCTTCGGGCAGCTTGCATCGGCCGCGTTGTAAGGGAGGATCAGAAGATTGTCAAACAAGCTGCAGGAATTCGGGAGAATGTTAACGATCCACCACGGGGTCAGTGACAGCTGCGATGATCCAAAGAGGACTCGCCTAGGGGGCACCCTCAGTAGGTGCTGGTAATCGTTTCCAGAAAATTCCGACAAAGACGTATGGCCCCTTCGGGATCACCCTCCTTTCCCTCGCGATGCGTCACTGGGTTACGGAAATCATTTATCCCTTGCAGCACCCTAGCGGCCTCCCGAACGTCAAGTCGGGGATGTTCATTCCTGAGCCACTGCCGCAGTTCGTAATGGATTTCCTCTCCTGGGCGTGCGGAGTTGCATTCATACAAGACACGGTGCATTTGCCCCAAGGCCAGCCTGCTCTTTCCGAGAAGGAAGTTGGCGAAAATCTCTGTCTTACAGCCTTTGACCGCGCCCTTTTCTGCAATGGTTCGCAGGCCGTCATTACGACCGACCACACCACGGAAGTCGATGAAAAGTGTCTCCCTCAGCTGCACCTCAACAGCAACAGCCCAATCTTTCGCAGCATCCCTCGCATATTTCCTTGGGAAAATTTCCAGGTGCCTGCTCAGGGCAGCATTCACCTCACCCTCCACGCACGCTTCTGCCGCTTTCGGATGCAGCTTTTGGAACGGGAGCCAGAATCTCTCGAGTCCACACTGAATACCTTCGCACAACTGCGGCACAGCCCTTTTGAGTGTTTCCAGCGAACGTTTTGTCTCCGCGAGGGCTAGAACTGTGCTGAGCCTCCAATCGGCATCGGCCTCTGGAGCGATTTCCAGCTCCCTCCGTACCCATTCAGCCGCTTCGTCGTGGCGTGCCTCCCGGGATTCCAGCTGGGCCATGCGAAGCCGGAGGTCCCTTTCCTTTGGATATTCCTGGATTTCCCGTAGAAGGGCATCCTTGGCCGCCCCGCTGTCCTCCGCCGTCTCGTAGCTCAGGACTAACGATTCGTAGATCAGTCTCCTTAAATCCAGCTTTTCGCTGAGCTTGAGCTCCACTCTCAGAAGTCGTTCGTATGCCGTGGCCGCGTCGCGGAACTTGCCGATGCCGAAGTAGCTTCTCGCGAGGGCCGCGTTGTAGCCTGGAGGGACGTCGGCGGTTGCCGACACGGCTTTCTCCAGGTCGTGGGCGGCGTCGCGCAGTGTCTCGACTTGGGACGGATTCGTAGCTGAGTTCGAATCTCGCGTCGCCATGCCTAGCAAGAGCAGCCTCAAGCCCATTACTAGATCCTTGTGACCTTGTTTTCCTGGGAATTTGTAAAGCCTCGGTCGCCAACTTTGTGACTCCAGTTCCGCTGTCCCCTCCAAAGCCGCGACGAATCGGTATTGACCCCGAAATATCTGCGCGAGGGCGCGGTCGAGCAGTTTCTTGCTCTCGGCTCGAGTGAGGAGCCTGAGTATCCTATCCAAGTCTCCCACGAGGCAGGAGTTCAGAATTTCCCACTCAATGAACCCCCAGACGCCCGGGCACTCTTCCACCTTTAGCAACCTGACGAGCAGTCCCAACTCTCTAAGGTAGCGTGCCCTGACCTCCGCAAGCTCCTCCTCCCGTGCGTCCAGCTCGGCCGCGTCGCGAGCCAAGTGGTAAAAGTGGAGGGCGACAAACCGGGCGTTCACGTCGGCCGGGTCGAGAACGAGCTCTCGCGCAAATGCGTCGAGCGTTCGTTCTCGCTCCGCGCTCTCCTTGTAGAAGTGCTCCGACGCGGCCTCAGCCCAAGGCAGGTCCAGATCTCCGATCTCGGTAACCACCAGATATTCTCCGAGAGGGCTCGGGTTTGCCCGGTCCCATTCGATCCATTTGCGGACTTCGTCGGCCGATGGCATGGGCGAATGATACCTCCGTGCGTGTGTCGCCGGGGAGGGGTCTTGGCCCGCCAACGCGGAATTGAGTTCCAGCAAACGCACCCAGACATACCGCCCCGCCAGCCGCGTATATGCTGGCAGAGGCTGGGGCACCGAGCTATGGTTAGCCATGAAACACGCGATCAGTGAGATTTTCTCGCCGGACGGGGAGAGTGTGCGCCATGCCGGACGTTTTCGTGCCTCACTCTGGCCACGGCGCCGATGAGGCCACTGCCGCGGAAGAACCCGGAGAATGGCAGCGACGAAGTGTGCGATCAGGGAGTTTTTCTTCCCCATCTGTGGCGGAAACGCATTTGTTCACTTCAATGGCAGTTTGCACATCTCCTGCGTCCTTGCTGGCAAAAAGCTCGTACAGAAGACAGCCACTAATCATGCGATCAGTGAAAATCGACAACCGCAGCGATCATTCGAGCCCGCTTTTTCTCGCCCGGAAAAGTGGCTTAATTAATTCTGACTGATTCATTCCAGAAACGTTAGGCGACCAGACGATTCGGATGAATGATTGAAAACCGCAAATAGAAGTGCGTGTAGGAAGGTCCTCTTTGCAGCATCCAGCAGGCATGCCTCATTCCGTCTGCGTGCGCTCCAAAGGATTCAGGCGTATTTTTCCGTGGCCACAAAGGAGAGCCAGATAGTGTTCGAGTCGATCAGGGATCTCGCCGAGGGGCTGCGTGGCGCCCGATACGTCACCGATCCGATTACGCTGCAGGTCGTCTATTTGGCAGCGCGAATGCGCAAGCCGCTCTTGGTCGAAGGGCCTCCCGGGTGCGGGAAAACTGAGCTGGCATATGCCGTCGCGGCCGCGGCCGGTACCGTGGTTGAGCGGCTCCAGTGCTACGAGGGCATCAGCGAAGAGAAGGCTATCGGGAAATTCGATGAAGGGTTGCAGAGGCTTTTCCTCGAAACCCAAAAAGAACGTGTGGGCGAGGCTTGGGATGCCATTCGAGAACGGCTTCACTCCTTGGACTTTTTTGTCGAAGGCCCGCTATTGCGCGCCTTACGCTACCAGGACCGGCCGTGCATGCTCTTGGTGGACGAACTCGACAAGGTGGACCACGCCTTTGAAGCTATGCTTCTCGAAATCCTGAGTGCGTGGCAAGTGACCGTGCCGAAGCTCGGAACGATCCGGGCCGAGACGGTTCCATTTGTGGTTCTCAGCTCGAACGAGGAGCGCCGGCTGGGCGACCCCCTACGCCGACGGTGTCTGTATTTGCGATTCGAATATCCCACCGTCGAACGGGAAGTCCAGATCTTCACGGTTAAAAGCGCAAGCCAAGAATCAGCGTT
>JAKASH010000507.1 GCA_021828225.1 Acidobacteriota bacterium
TGCAGTTAAAATGAGCGAACCCATCCCGGCCTTAAGGGCGGAAGGCCCGCGGCGTTGAACCGGACCGTCATTTCGTCGCCGGTGGACATCACCACCAGGCGGCTGTCGGCCCTAGTCAGCAGCGGCTCGACGTTGCCATAGCGCGTGTAGAAGCCCTGCATCGGATTCCAGGGCGCCTGCTTCATCAGGGAAGCGTACTCGAAATGGTCTGGCTGGATGTGGTGCGGGTCGCTCGCCACGACCGAAAAGCCGCGATATTGGAGATTGGCCGACTTCGGAAGGATTTGAGCGCTGGGCTGGATGACCCGGTCGTTGGTGGTGAAGAAGATACGGTCCCAGTAGACGCAAAGGTTGGTCACGATTCGGACGTGATGATCTTGCGAGAGGAACTTGCCCGTCAAGTTAACACGGATGGTCCGTTCAGTTCCGCTCGGCAGCCCCATATCGTGGATCACGGTGACCCATTTCCCCTGCGCATTGCGCACCTGCAGATAGGGTGAGATCATGGGCAGGCCGGGATTGTGCATCATGGCGCGTGACCCATTTGAATCCGTCCAGAAGACCCATCCGGTCAGCCACAGGGAAACATTCCGGGCGTTCCGCAGGCTTCCGAGATTCAGCGTCAAAGAGTGCAACTGCGCCATGCCCAGAATGCGCAAGTGCCGGAAGTCGTGCGGGTAGCGATGGTCGACTTTGCTGATCAAGGGCAGAACGTTCTGGCCGTGGCTATCGACCGCCGAAAGGGGCAGGTGTTCATTGCTGATTGCGTAAAGCTTCGGCGCAGACGGCGTTGTTGAATAGATTTCATTCGCGAAGATCTTTTCACCGGCAGGATGGTCAACGACGATCAGGCCCAGGCGGTCGAAGTAATCGACCTCCCTCATCTCATCCGTCATCTGGAACTCGTAGGTCCCATTCCGCTGGTGCAGGGTGCCGGGCAACCGGACGAACTCGCGAGGATAAGGCTTGATCCGCGTGCCGTCCGGAGCCAGTTCGCCCAGGGGGCCGACGCCCAGGATATCGGTGACGTAAACAAACCGTTTTCCGTTCCACGCGTAGAGCAGCGGGCAGGAACTGGCCAGGCGCTCCGACTCGCGGAATCGGATTGCCGTATCGGTCGCGACATTAAGGTGACTCTCAATGATCGCGGTCGGCCAGGTGGCCCGCACGACATCCAGTTTGGCAAGGTCGCCCGTGTAGACGAAGGCCGGGCCGCCGGTGATGAGGACTTTGTCGTAGAAATTCCCCTGCTTCAATTCGACCTCAGAGCCGACTCCTCCCTTATTGCTCTTGGAGCCACTCATGCTGATTGCCAGCCAATGCTCGGGCGGGCCCGTCTTGGCCCACGCAAGCAGCTTTCCGTTGCGTGCATTGCCCACCAGATCGAGAACCCCCGGCTTGCCCAGCCAGGTGGCATGGAGCGAGGCGATCTTCTCATTGGAATTCAGCGGAAGGCGAAGAACTTCAGGATGGAAATGCCCCAGCCGGTTGGCGATCAGGTGCAATTGCCCGACGGCGCCGGCCAGCAGCAGATCTTCGTAGCTGTTGCCATTGATGTCGGCGGCGATTCCCCGGAAAGCCAGGAGTCCTTCGGGTGGTTTGATGGCGGGGAGGTTTGGAAATGACGTAAACCTCGCGTGGCCGTTGTTCCTCAAAACCTCGTAGCCGTTTGTCGTCCACAGGGCCAGATCAAATCTGCCATCGTGATTGAAATCAGCGACCGTCCCTCCGACAGCGATGGCTTTGCTGAAATCCGGCCCGGCTTCGCGCGTCCGGTTGACAAACTTATCGCCGCCAAGGTTCTTGAAAAACAGCGGCGGCCCATCGTCGCGCAGGAAGACGAGGTCCGGATAACCGTCGCCGTTGAAATCGGCAAAGAGAACGTCGCGGAAGCGGCCGCGGACGCTGCCCAAGCCGGTTGACGCCGTGATGTCGGTAAACGTGCCGTTGCCGTTGTTGCGGTAGAAATGGATGCCGGCGGGCGGAAAGTCGTCAGGAAAGCGAAAGCTGGCCTTGCGAGGGGGAGTGTTGAGGTCCGTATAAGAGGTTACGACAAGGTCGAGGAATCCGTCGTTGTCGGCGTCAAACAAGAGCGCCCGAGTATCAATCACACCCGGCTGCGGTTTGAGCCCGGCCTGCCGGGTCACGTCCGTGAAGGTTCCATTCCCGTTGTTCTTATAAAGGTGAACGCCGCCCAGCCCTGCGACAAACAGGCTTTGGTTGCCGCTGTTGTTATAGTCCGCGAAGGTCGCCGAGACCGACTGTGGTGGTCCCTGGACGCCCGCTTTGGCGGTTACGTCCTGGAAAGTTCCGTTGCCATTATTCTGAAAAAGCTGATTCCTGCCCGCCGGTTTCACCACGTAGAGATCGGGGTGATTGGTGGCATCGTAATCTCCGATTGCGATTGAGGAGGCGAATAAGGGAACGAGACGCTTACGGGCAAAAGCGAGCGAGTAGCTTGCGCTCTTGATTTCGACGGAGGAATCGGCGTCCGCCGAACCAGCCGTAGCGGGCAAAGAGATGCCCAGCCGGGAGCTGATCGGCCGGAAGGTGACAGGACGCGTGGCGACTCCGCCCCCCACCTGAATGGGTGGGGCAAGCGGCACCAGAATGACTCCGTATTGGCCCTTCGAGAGCGCCGCATTCTGCAACGAAACGCTGGGCAGCCGGTCGGCGTACTTCTGGTGGATCTTCAGGATTTTTTCAGCTTCGGCCCGCCGGCCCAGGCGAACCAGGGTGGTAAAAGTACGAAAGAGCGAAGCGACATAGAAATTCTGTCCGCGCACAAAACCCATCTTGTTCAGGTGCTCGTAAGCTTCGAGAGCCAGACTCAGCTTGTGTTCGGCAAAGTAGACGGTTCCGATGTTAAACCATGAGGCAGGGTCGTCGGGGTCGGCGGCCAGAACCTTCTTGAACTGGGCTTCGGCAGGCGCGTAGCGAAGCTGGCGCTTGTAGAGAATCCCCAGGTTGTAGTCAATCGCGATCAGATGGGGCGCCATCTGCTTGGCCGTGGTCAGGGCGGCGAGCGCCTGGTTGAGCATGTTGGACTGGATGAAGGCCATGCCGAGGTCCATATAATCCGTGGCAATCGCGTGGCCCGACTGAACCACTTTCTGAAACTGGCTGACGGCCAGAGTGTATTTGCCCTGCTCGTAATAGGCTTTGCCGAGGTTGCGATAGGTCTGGAGCTCCGCGGCAGCCTGCGAGGCGTTTTCCTGGGCGGCTCCCAATCCATTTCCCGGGTGGGCGGACGATCGCCGCTGCAACAGCAGGAAGGGAACTACGATGGCGACTGCAAGCACACCAACAATTAGAAGGACTTTCTTTTGCGCCTTGCTCATTACACTCCTGATCGTGACCCTAATTTAAGTCGCAAGGGAGAGATTATATAACGCGCTGGCCAGCATACGCGGGAAAGTTGCAGCAGGCCGTCCGGCCGGGCGCTTGAGAAACGCGGCAGGCTAGGGCAAAGCGGATCGGAATGATTTGCCGCGGGTCCATGACTGGAGCGCCTGGGAGAGATAAAAAGTTCCGGTTTGTTTCCGGTTTGTTTTTTGCCGATTATTTGTTTTCAATAACTTGGCCAGCTTCGTTTTCCGGTTTGTTTTCGGTTTGTTTTTTCGGCGCTTCCTTTCTTTTCAACAACTTCGGTAGCTTTGTTTCCGGTTTGTTTCCGGTTCGTTTTTTTGGCTCATCCTTTATTTTCAATAG
>JAKASH010000508.1 GCA_021828225.1 Acidobacteriota bacterium
CATAAACGTCCTTGCCTGCCTGGCACGCCCAGATGCCCATCAGTGAATGCCAGTGGTTGGGTGTGGCGATGGTGACGGCATCGATCGATTTGTCATCCAGCAGCTTGCGGATGTCCTGATAGCCCTTGGGTTTCGGCCGCCCCATCTTCTCGACTTCAGCCAGCCGCTGATTGAGGATCGGCTGATAGACATCGCACAACGCCGCGATTTCCACGTTTTCCAGGCCTGCCAATTTATGGATGTGGTCGTTGCCGCGGTCATGCAGTCCGATAACCGCCACGCGCACCCGGTCGTTCGCGCTTAGTACCCTGGGTGGCACGATCTCCGCAAACCCGCTCATCGCAACAAGGCCCGCGGCTGTGGTGCCTACGCCCGTCTTGAGAAAATCCCGGCGGCTGACTGCAGATTGCTCTGATCCCTTGGACATAATTGCCTCCCTTTGAATTCCGGCTTTGGCAGCCCTCTATTAATGTTCGCAAAGATATTACACCCTATTGTTCCGCTGCGTATTGCTGGTAAGCCTCGGCGACGTGGGCCTGCTTGTAATCGCCGTGGTGAATCAGCAGCCGGTAACGAAGCGTCAATGACTTGCCCTGGCGAATCGTCCAGCTTCCGTCCTTTTTCGGATCGCCCGTAAACTCTCGAATACCAAACGGGTTCACGGAGAACAACCCGTAGCTTCGCGCGTGCCAGTAGGTCGGGTGACGAAAATTCCTGGGGCTGTCAAAGATCGCGACTCCGACTTCTTCCTTGCCCACTTTTCCGTAATAGTCCACCCAGTCTGCGCGTTTGCCCCAGACCTCTTTTTCGCCGACCCCGCCGTTCGAGTTCACCATGTGGCCGGGAGGCACGTTGAGTTCCCTGGCCAGCCGAAGAGCAAAGGTCCCTTCCTTGGTATCGCCAAGGGTGACGGCTGCGCCGTGATTGGCGGTGAGCGTGAACACGCAGTCAATCATCCGATTCTCTGTGTCGCCGCGAAAGACGTAAGACTGGGTTTCGTCGCCAATGATTCTTCCACTGGGGCCAACCAGGTGGAAAAGCGCGCGGAGAGATCCGGAGTCCGGCCCGCCCTCCATTTCCTCGATCTTCAACAGGACGGTGCGCCCGAAGACCGAGTCATCGCTCCATTTGGGGAAAGCTGCTTCTCCCCAGAAGTCAATGCCATCGACGTTGCCGTGGCCAAAGTACATGGGACGCTGATGAGGCTCCAGGTCGGGGTCGTGCTGGTGCGCGGCGGGGACGGTGTCGCCGATGGGGAAGCCGCGCGTGATGATGGTCCCTTCGGCGCTCCGCAGCGGCATGAAATACGGCTTCGCAATCCTGGGATCAAAGTAGTAGGTGGTGAAAGCATGGCCGCCGATCAGGACGTTGATATGAGTTCCTTCCCGCTTAAGCTGGACATTCCTACCTGCAGCATAAGCGCAGGGCGACACAATAATGGTGAGCAGCAGAAATGAGAAGAACGCGATTCTACGGCAGTACATTGTTGGCCTCTCGTGACTCAATGTGGGCGCTCCTGCTTCCTGCCAGGAGCAGCGCCGCCTTCCTGTAACGTATTATCTACAAAACGGGGCCGTCGCAAAGAAGTTTCTTAAGGCAACGTGCCTGATTCGCGGCGCCCTTCTGCGGCTAAAGCCGGTCTTGGGCGCTGAGGCTACCATGGCATGGCTGAAGCCATGCCCCCTGAAGGCGCCTGGTAGCCGCGGACAGCGCCTTGATAATGCGCGGCTCCCCGCCTCGAATTCCGCAAAAGGATGCAGGGCCGGAGAGCGGTACAAAATTCGTGATCACCCCTCCTTTGTAGCGAAGTGTTGGGTACCCCTGCCTTATAAACGCGGGCAGTGGGAATCCGGCTCCACTGAGGGTAAAATAGACTCGTCTCTGACCGCTTCAGTGAATGGGCCACACATCGAATCGCCCGGGCCCAGGAAGAAAGAAAACATATGAATCCACTCGAGTTGTTATCCCTCCTACCTCGTCGTCGGACGGAATTCCTCGATCGCGTTTCTGGAGCGCTTGTGAATCGGCTCGGGTCGCGCCTTGATCAGCGGCCCGAGTACACGCTGGAGAAATGGCCTGCAGTCCTCTGTCAGCTCGGAGAGCTACTGCAGAGCGATTTGACGGGCATCCTGGCCGAGCCTGCGCTGGGCCACGTGGCAAGCCAGGTTCGCGCGAGCCTGGATCTGATGCCCCCCGGCGCTCCCTTCGGCTTGTTCAATAATGGGGATCTTGCCTTGGCCCGGCTGTGCTATGCGGCAGTTCGGGGTCTGCGCCCACTGGTCGTCGTGGAGACCGGTGTTTGCTACGGGGTCACTTCGTCTTTCATATTGAGCGCGCTCGAAGAGAATGGGAGCGGGATGCTTTACAGCATCGACCTGCCCCCCCTTGTGAAGGACGCGGACCGTTACATGGGGTGCCTCGTACCGGAACACCTGAGAAAGCGGTGGCGCTTGTTCCGGGGGGCGAGTAAGCGCTTGCTGCCGAAGATTCTCAGGGAGGTGGGACCTGTCGGTTTCTTCTTGCACGACAGCCTGCACACATACAGAAACATGCGCCGGGAATTTGAGGTGATCACGAGAAACCTAAGTCGCCCGGGTGTAATAGTCGCCGATGACGTTGATTGGAACACGGCATTTCTCGAGTGGGTTGCCACGTCTCGTCCCTCCTACTGGGCGAGCGTAGCGGAAGAATTGAAGAAGAGCGTGCTGGGTGTTGCGGTTTTCGGACAAGCTCCACCGAAAGGGTGATCGACTCGCCGGACTTGCAGGTGGGGGTGAGAGAAAAGGGGCGGTCAGCCCGGGGAAGAACGGGGGGTGCTGCCAAATCCGCTGACCGGGAAAACGCTGGCGACTTTCACGATGACGTAAACCGCCGCGATGACTCCGAGATTGGGGCCGTGGCGCCGGATTTCCTGCATAGGATGGCTCCTTGCCCCTGAGTTAATTCAACAATGTAATCATTCTAAAATAGAACTAACAATAATGTGTGCAATGAAGAAGTCACCAAAGGAAAATAAGGCAGGTTCGCCCGCGAGGCGGTGTTCTTCTGCCGCGTTCCTGCTTGCGCAGGTAGGCGCGCATGCCGCCTCGAAATTCGCGAAGCGTCTGGCTCCCTTGAAGCTGGCGCCGGCCACTCGGGGATCCTGAACATTCTCGGGATGACTCCAGGGCTGACCCAGCAGGCGCTGGCCGGGCGGCTGCGGATGCTTCCGACCCGGCTGGTGGCCTTCCTGGACGACCTCGAATCGCGGGGCCTTATCGAGCGCCGTGAGAATCCGGATGACCGCCGCAGCTATGCATTGCACCTGACGGAAAAAGGGCGCTCGACTCTGGAATCCATTGGCCGGATTTCCAGCGAGCACCAGAAGGCACTGCTGGCTATGCTGAACGACGAAGAACAACAGCAGCTAGCCATTCTGCTGCACCGGATCGCCGATCAGCAGGGCCTTGAGCGCGGCGTGCATCCGGGCTACGCCCGGTTGCGTGGCCCAGTGGCTACCCGCCGGCGATGAGAGGGCAATCGCCCTGGAAGCGGGTAACGAAGAGTTTCGGCTTTCCGAAACTCTGCGGATTTTGGCGGGCTCCTAACCCAAGAACCGCAGAGTCTGAAACTTAGTGACTTTGCGCACCTGCTGCCGGCGGTCCCTTTGCGTTTGGAGCAGGATTTTGTAGGGGCAGGTTTCAAAACTGCCCTTTCGCTCCGGCGTG
>JAKASH010000509.1 GCA_021828225.1 Acidobacteriota bacterium
CGTTCAATTCTGTCCGCCAGCCTTTCGCGAGGAGCGAAGTGGGATTAAACAAGGCCATTGTGTTGGTGAACCGGCTGAACATCTTCTGGGGCTTGAGCTGGCAGGCGATTCCGCAACCGTTCACGGCACAGACGCTTGCGCCGTCTTATGCCGGATACGGTGAATCGCACTTGCGGCCGGACATTGTCATCGGCTGCGTGGACACGCGGGCGGCGCGGGCGATGATCGCAAAGGCCGTTTCGGGACCGAGTCTCACGGGTTACTGGCTTGACGTGGCTAATAGCGCCTCGAGTGGACAGTTTGTGTTGGGCGAACCCCAGAACGCGAGGAACAAGCGGTCCCGGACGCGATTGCGAGCGGTGGTGGATCTCTACCCTGAGATTGCGGATCCAGCTCTCGACGATGACGACGGGCCAAGCTGCAGCGCGATTGAGGCACTTCAGCGTCAAGAGTGCTTCGTCAACGCTGTGCTGGCCCAGCACGCCCTGGCGTTGCTCGCGCGGTTGTTCCGATACGGTCAAATCTCCTATCATGGCGGCTTTGTGGATATCGCGACTTCGCGGTCAGTGCCGCTTGCGGTTGACCCATTGCTCTGGCGGCGGGTTAGGAAACGGCGGAGCAGCAAGCCACGGGAAGGGAGCTGCCGTGCCGCCTGAGAAGTGGCATTTCGTAACCGGGCGCGGAGCGGGCAGTACGGCCTGGTAGCGCACCCTGTGTTCAGAAGGTGGTAGATTGTTTCCGAGTGCGCCGCGGCGTTAGGTTGCCGAGGATGCTGTAGAATCCAACAGAGTAAGCTCTCCCAGATGAGCATAGGAGTGGTAAGCTTTCTTATTGCACGGTTTCACCGTTCAGAAACGGATAGTGCACGTGTTGGTTCAAACGACTGATCGACTTCGCTCGCTGTTCCTGCAAGACAACGGTTGCAAACCTGTCATCTTGCTGGGGGCCGGAGCCTCGCTCAGATCGGGCATTCCCCTAAGCGAGCAGATTGTAGAAATCGCCGCAAGGTGGTCCTACTGCCAGGCGAACGGGCGCCATCCTGACGATTCAAGCGTGAAGCGAAGCGATTGGCTTCGGTGGGTACAGCATCACACCTGGTACCGGCAGGATGCCAGCGCTGCCGACAACTACTCAGCGGTCATCCACAACCTGCTCCAGCCGCGTGAAAACAGGAAGGAGTTTTTCCTGCGCCTCATAAGTCCGAGTGTGCCGGCAAGCCGAGGCTATGAGCATTTGCTGGATCTCATGGATCAGCGCCGCATTCAAACAGTGCTGACGACGAATTTCGACCGCGTACTTCCTGATCTCCATGTAATGCGCCGTCGACCGCACCATCTGGAAATCATCCGAACCCCGGCGGACTACACTAAATTTTCGACCTCGCCGACCCACCCTCAACTCATCTACTTGCATGGTTCTGTCGAGCACTACACGGACCAGAATCTGCTCGAGGAAGTACAGCGTCTCGACGAGAATCTCGTCATGCTTCTCATGCCAGTGCTCCGCGACCATCCTCTGATCGTCATCGGCTATCGCGGCGCCGAGCCATCCATCATGCAACATCTCCTCGCAGATCAGTGCTCACACACAAATATGTTCCGGCAGGGAATTTACTGGTGTGTTCTAGCAAGTAATACTGTGCATTCTGAAGTATCCGCCCTCGCGGATCGGCTCACGGGGAATATGCAGTTGGTTGAGGTGTCTGGCTTCGACGAAGTCATGGAGATTCTGGCGGAGACCTGTGCCGCGCTGCCGAAAAGCGCTCCAACGTCCTCGATTCCTCAATTTTCCGATGATTCTCAGCTCCCGTTCGATATGAAGGTAGTTCAGGGTGCCGATCTTGATGAATTCGATTGGGCCCGCGTTCACCTGCAGATCGTGACGTACTGTCGCAAGATGCAGATCGAAGTTCCTGCCAATATTACAAGAGAGTGGCTCCTTGGCCGGATGGAACAGCTTGACCTTGTTCGGCAAACCGGGACTGGGTTACACCCCACGAACGCCGGATACCTGATGTTTGCCAGCAACCCAGCCAGCCGGGTTGCTGGCGCGGTCTGCCATCTCCGTCTTCAAGGTGAGGAACAACGCGTTGTGGAGGGTAACTTGTGGAGGCAACTCGATACTTTGAGTGATCTGTTCGCCGCTGTCAATCAGCCGTTTCGACTGAAGGCGAGCGTATCTGAGTCGGTCTATCCATATCCGCCTCTCGCGTTGAAAGAACTGCTCGTTAACGCACTCGTTCACCGTGCGTATGACGTTCAAGAGCCACTGGGAATCGACATCGAGGCCAAGTTCATTCGTCTCGTAAACCCAGGCGGTCTCGTCGAGGCGATCTTCCAGCGCTTCAACATTCGTCTCCAGGAGCAGATCGAGCTTGGCACGCGGGGAATCACCGGATATCGCAATCCAGTGATTGCCGATCTTTTCTACGGAGCTGGTGCGATGGACAAGGAAGGATCCGGGCTTCCTGACGTCCACACACAGGTCGCACGCAACGAAGCTAAAGTATTCTTCGGCCCAGTCGACGACACCAACCAAACCTTCCGTGCGCTCATTTACCGTCGACAGGAAGAGGCAGATACCACAACCCGCACCGCCGCTCCTGCGATTTCCAAGTCCAAATATTTCGCGAATATGCTCGCCGTGCTCGACATTCCCGAGTATGTGTGGCGTGCGCGTACAGAGTGTGGGGCCGGCATCGAGGTGCTGAATCACGCCGGAACCTCAACGCCGCCGCCTTTTGCACTAAAACGCCGCGCTGAGCTGCTGACATTCGCTGACCTGTCCAATACTCCTAATGCTTTTGAGCGCTCGATTGACCACACGACGATTGAAGCAGTGCGGACCTCTGCAATCATTGCCAATCCTGACGGACGCCGCAACCTTGTCGAACTGCTCAACCGAAGTCTTTATCGATTTCTTGAATCACGCGCCCTCCTCATTGACACCTTCAGAAAGCGCTGCTACTTCGGGCGGACAGAGCAAGGGCCAAGAGAGATTAGGTATCAGGCAAGCTTCCGACAAGCGATTCGCACGGTCACGAAACCGGTAGTCTCGAAGCGCACGGATAAGATCCTCTACTGGCAGCACGAAGCCCTCGGTTTTGGATTCGAGAGCTTCGGGAGTGAGTGGGCCCTACGCATCCTTCCAGGCTACGTCTTCACGAAGGACGGCAGGTGCACGTTTCTTCACTACTCCAGAGTTGGAGCCTTGGCTACCCGGAAAGCCGCCCGCGATTTCAACCTGCAGGTTTATAATGACCTGGTGTTCTGGACATGGGTCCTCTCAGAAGGTCGAGACAGTTTCGAAGTCGAACTTGGTCATGCCCGTTCTCTTTCGGTGCGTGGGCTCCTGTTGAGCTGCGAACTTGCGTCGCCACCCGCAGGGGATGTCGACATTCCACCGGAGTTGCTTCGAAGCGAGGATGCGCGCCTAGCCCGGCTCGAGCAAGAGGTAGCTGACGCTGCTGAATCAGACCAAGAACTTGACGGTGCGGAGGCTGGGGATGCGGATTGACGTCGGCGAACTGCGCACACCCGAGCTCGAGTTCGGTGACAACAAGGCTTACTTCACAGATCCTCGCGAGGGCCTTCGGTCGGCTGGCCCCTTCAGCCTGCGGTTCGGCCGCGCCCACAAGGCTCAGATTCGCCTTGGTCTTGTCGGGCCGCGAGACATGCTTAGCGATGCCCGCCGCTGGTATAAACGA
>JAKASH010000510.1 GCA_021828225.1 Acidobacteriota bacterium
TCCTTGCATTCGTCTTGCGCAACTGCGGAAGCACTGCCAGCAAATTCTCATAGCGGGCCAGAAAGTCGTCATGACCAAAGTAGACCAGAAGCGTCTGCCCTCCCTGAACCAGCAGCGCCTTTAGGTTGCTCGAGTCGCTCAAATCCACCTCGGAGACAATCCATCCCGAACTCGATATTTTTTGCGATGTCTCCTTCATGAATTCCTGGTAGAGATTGATTCGCGCTTCCCGGCCTGCCACGCTTCCCTGGAAGTCGAGGCCCTTGATGATTGGAAAGTCGAAGTGACTCTTGTCCGGAGTATCCAGCAGAACACCATACTGGTCCACCATCTTGATCTCTCCGCCCACGTCAACAAAAGCAACCGGCTGGCGCTCGGTAACATAGATCGCCAGATTGTGGGGATAGGAACGCACAACCGTGGCAGAGAGTATCCACGGGACAGATTCAATCTGCTTGTCTCGCTGCTTCAAGGAAATCCTGAATATGTCGTTATGCGTATGGGCGCTGCCGCCAGGCACTCCTAAAGCATTGAGAATTTCCGCCTTTGAAACATAGTGATTGCCCTCTACCATGACGTCCCCGGGAGAAACCACTTGAAAGCGGGGTGAGTTAAGAAGATAAACAGCCAACAGGTATCCGCCAAACCCCACCGGAAGAAGAACAAAGACGATAATTCCAGCCCACCACGCAGCACGGCGGACCCCCAGCGGGAACCGGCTTCGCCGAACCGCCACAGCTCGCGAGCGTCGCATGTAAGGCGTTTCAGAAGATGATTCCATTTCATCAGGCACCGCGTCGTCATCCATACTCAACATAGCTGTCGTCCTATCCGATGGAGTTTTCTTGAAGTGGAGATCCACTTCAACCGGTCATGGGATAAAACGCAAATTTGTCAGATCCATCTGCTCCAAGTGAGAGTGCTCTCGCCAAAGCTATCGGGAGGGTTTACTCTCCGCCTATCGGGCGTGCATCGGTGTCATGTTTTCACCGTGCCTGCTCGCGCCACACGATCATTGATTGCGGTTGCCAAGGCGTCCGCAATTTTCCAGACACTGCCAGCCCCGATGGTAAGCACTAAGTCACCCGGGCGAAGGTCAGCAAGGACCTCGCTGATTACCGTTGCTTCAGAAGCAGCGTATCGGGCACGCGTAAAACCGAGTTCGCTCATTCTTTCCACCAGCCGCTCTGAAGTGATGCCGGGGATAGGAGGTTCGCTGGCAGGATAAATATCGAGGACATAAACCCGGTCACAGGCTTCAAAGCATCGGGCAAAATCGTCCATCAGGAATTTCGTTCGGGTATAGCGATGGGGTTGAAATATGACCCAAATCCGGTGTGATCCACGGAGCCTCGCTGCCTCGATCGTAGCTCGGATCTCCGTCGGATGGTGGCCGTAATCGTCGACAATCGTGATTCCATCCAGTTCCGCCTTAACCTGAAAGCGCCGATCAGCACCTCGAAAGTATTCCAACCCTTCTTGAATTTGCTCCCGGGCCAGACCCAATTCCCGTCCCACTGCTATTGCCGCAAGAGCATTCTGGACATTGTGACGGCCTGGGATGTTCACCGTGAAGGATCCAAGAAAATTCCCGTCTGCCTCGACTTCAAAACCGGACCCTCCTGATCGCAACTCGAGATTGCGTGCCGTCACGTCCGCTCCCGGCTCGATTCCATAAGTCACAACACGCCTTCGCAAGCGCGGCAGCACGGCCTGCATCGCCATCCTCCAGGGAGAATCCATACAGGCAATGACCGCTCCGTAAAAAGGAACCTTATTCATGAAGGAGACGAACGATTCCTGAATCTCCCCGAGGTCCTGGTAGTGGTCCAGATGTTCCCGGTCAATGTTGGTTACCACGGCCAGGGTTGGCAGCAAATAGAGAAACGACCGGTCGCTCTCATCCGCCTCCACGACCATCAACTCGCTCTTCCCCAATCTCGCGCTGGAACCAAAAGCATCCAGACGCCCGCCGATGACCGCCGTAGGATCCAGTCCGCCTTCCGCCAGCATCACAGCCACCATCGAGGTCACAGTCGTCTTTCCATGCGAACCGGCGACTGCTACGCAAAACTTTAGCCGCATCAATTCCGCCAGCATCTCCGCGCGCGGGATCACAGGAATTTTTTGATGTGTTGCCTCGACAATTTCTGGATTCATCGGAGGCACGGCCGACGACACAACTACCACCTCAGCGTCACCAATATTCTCCGCCGCATGTCCCTCGGCAATGCGCGCGCCGAGACGAGCCAATCGCTCTGTCACGACCGTTCGTTTAAGGTCCGAGCCCGAAACGCTGAACCCCAAATTGAGCAGCACTTCGGCCAGCCCACTCATCCCAATGCCGCCAATGCCAACAAAATGTATTCTGCGAACCTTTCCAAGCATGGCAAATTCTCTCAACCCGCTTCCGCAGGCTCTGGTGATTTCTGAAGTTCTAACGTTGCTTGCACAATTCCTCGATCAAATCTGCGATCCGGGCCGCAGCCTGCGGGCTTGCAAGGGTCTTGGCTCGCTGTTCCATCAAAGCAAGCTTGGAAGGATCGTCAATCAACCCCATGACATTATCCACCAGTTGCTCGGGCTTCAGATCCTTCTGTTCTATCACGCATGCTCCTCCAGCCCGTTCGAGTGCTCTGGCATTGTGCAACTGGTGCTGATCCGTGGCAGAGGGATAGGGAACCAGGATCGAAGCCTTTCCCGCAGCGGCCAATTCAGCTATCGTAGCAGCGCCCGCACGGCAAATAATCAAATCGGCTCGCGAAAAGGCTTCCGCAATGTTATCGATAAATGCACAGACCTCAGACCCAACTCCTTGCTTTGTGTAAGCTGCCCGCACAGCATTATAATCCGCCTCGCCCGTTTGATGGATAAATCTCAGAGTCTCGCCCCCCTTTGACCCGAAAAGAGGCAGGCTTTCCATCAGGCACTGATTCAAAGCCCTCGCGCCCTGGCTTCCCCCCACAATCAAAACCGTGTACGGAGGCACATGAGCTTTAGGTTGTACCGCGTAGAACATCTCGCGAACCGGGTGTCCAGTCAACCGACCCTTCGATCCGTAAACGGCAAGGGATTGCTCAAGCCCTAAAGCAGCCAGCCTCACCACGGGGGCCAGGACGCGGTTTGTAAAACCTGGGACAGCATTCGGCTCGTACAGCATAGTTGGAACGCCCGCGAGCGTGGCCTCCAGCATCACAGGGCCGGAGATATAGCCGCCAATCCCAACCACAATATCGGGGCGCAACCGGTAAAGAAGCCGTGCTGCCTCAAAGGCGCTGCGTGGCAACTTGGCCGCGTTGAGAGCCCTCTTCCACCCCGAGATTCCTTTAAGACCCGCCGCCTGTATCGTCTCCAACGGATAACCAGCCCGGGGAATAACGCGAGCTTCAAGTCCCCTTCCGGTTCCGAGAAACACCGTCTCGTATTTGACCGCACCAGGACCGGGGGCCCCTGACCTTCGGCGCATCTCGTCAGCCACTGCCAGAGCAGGAAAGATGTGGCCGCCAGTACCGCCGGCTACCATGAGTATGCGGACCAGACCATGCGCCTTTGACCCCAGTGGAGTTGCCGGCGGCCGCTCCTTTTCGAGAATTAATTTGCTCTGACTCTCCATCTGGAACCTTTTTCCAGGACGTCCCGCGCGCAGCTAGCTGGTGTTCTGGGATATGTTCAGGAGTATGCCGATGGCAAACAGCGTCATC
>JAKASH010000511.1 GCA_021828225.1 Acidobacteriota bacterium
CGCCTGCTTCGGCCGATTGAGCGGAAGCATCCGAAGGCCCCCGAAAAGCTGAAATTCAATGAAGCTCTCAAGCGGCTGATGGATACCCAGGTGACGGACCTGATTGAGGCGACACGGGAGCGGCTTTTACGAATGAAGGTGCGGATGGTTGAGGATGTCCGCAAGGCTCCGTTACGACTGGTAGGCCCGAGCCCGGCCCAATCGCGCAAGACTCAAGCCCTGAAAGCTTTCCTCCGCGAGAACCTCTACACTCACCGGAAAATTTATGCGGAACGCTCGAAGATCGTGCGGTGTGTGGCGCAGATGTTCGAATTTTACATGGAGCACCCGCGCAGCCTGCCTCCCTTCTATGTTGCCAAGACGCGGGAGGAACCGACCTACCGCGTGGTCTGCGATTATATTGCTGGGATGACGGACAACTATCTGGCGGAGCAACACCGCAAGCACGTTGGGAGATGATATGCCTTGAGGAATGCAAACTGCGCGATGGCCGGCAACCCTGAGTTCGCGAGCAGTTCACCCTCTGCCGGTCAATTTGTCCGAAGCCCCTTCCATTCGGGAGTCTGGATGTTTCTTCTCGTCCGCTGGTTCATACAAGTCAAGCACCTGGGCGATGACTTCCTTGGCCGCGCTCAGTTCCGCGGCCACCACCTGCGAAGCTCCAGCGCTTTCGAGCGCGCTCGTGTGCTCCACGCGCGTAGTCCGCACGATGGTGATGAGGCGGGGATTCAAAGCATGAGCGGTCGCGACGGCCCTCGGCACGACAAAGGGGTCGGAGATCGCAAAGACCAGCGCGCGTGCGCGTGCGGCTCCGGCCTTCTCCAGGATGTCAGCTTTCGTGCTGTCTCCAAAGAAGATCGACTCTCCCTCAGCCGTTGCGCGGCTGACGATGGCAGGATCGAGTTCCAGAACCAGATAGGCGATGCCCTTCCGCCGCAACGCCTGGGCGAGCAGCCGCCCGTTCAAGCCGTAACCGCACACGATGACGTGGTCATGCAGGGGCGTGGCTTGAGCCGCCAGCCCCAGTTCGCCGGGCTCAGGGAAAAATCGCCGCAACCTTTGCATCTTCGGCATGCGTGTTACGATGTGCGGGGAGAGCTGAATTATGGTTGGGGTCAGCATCATGGTGATGATGGCGGCTGCGAGAAAAATCTGGTATTCGCCGGCGGGCACAAGATTCAATCGTTCGCCCTGATGGAGCAGGACAAAGCTGAACTCGCCCACCTGGGCCAGGCTCAGTCCGACGAGCAGGGATTTCCGGGCCGCAAATCCCATCGAGAGAACTGCGGAAAAGCCCGTCAACGCCTTAAGCCCAAAGATGACGGCGGCCACGCCGGTCACAATGGCCCAGTGGGTCTCAACGAATTTCAAATCCAGCAGCATACCCACCGAAATGAAGAACAGGCTGTTGAAGCTGTCCCGGAAGGGAAGGATCTCGGCATGGATCTGGTGCGCATAGCTGGATTCCGAAAGAGCCAGGCCCGCAATGAACGCGCCCAGAGCAAGCGAAAGGCCAAGAGCAGCCGACGCCCACGCGGTGCCGAGACTGAAGAAGATGACGGCGATGATAAAGATCTCGTTGGTGCGCACCTGCACGATGCGGCTCCAGAAGGCTGGAAAAAAGAAGCGGGCGGCGAACAGGATCAACCCGCCCGCCGCAATCACCTTGGCCAGCGCGTAGACCACGGTCAACAGGATTTCGCCCGAGGGCGCGGTGAGCGCGGGCAGGATGGCCATCATGGGAACAACACAGAGGTCCTGAAACAGCAGGACGCCCACAATGACGCGGCCGTGAATGCTTTCCAATTCTTCACGCTCGAGAAGGAGCTTCAGGACAATCGCGGTGCTGCTGGCGGCGGCCAGAAATCCCCAGTAAATCCCTTGCCTCCAGGTGTGCCTCGCCAGAAAGGCCAGGCCGAGCACGACAGCGATCGTCAGCAACACCTGGCGGCCTCCAGCTCCCCACAGCAGCCTCCGCATGGCCACGATCTTGTTCAAAGGGAACTCCATGCCGATCGTAAACAGCAGCAGTGCCACGCCGATTTCAGCCATGGTCTCAATGGCCTCACGGTTTGTGATCAGGTGAAGCCCGGAAGGTCCCACCACGATTCCCGTCAGCAGATAGGCCACGATGGCGGACTGCCGTGCCCGCCGCAGGATCACGGCGATGAGGGTAGCGAAACCAAACAGGATGAGCAGATCACGCAGCAAATCGTAGTGTTGCATGAAGAGTTCCTCCGTCGAGCGGAAACTGGCCTTATTGTAGGGTGTTCAACGATGGTTGCCAAGATGACGCGGCGGAATCAGCAATTGCGAAGGGTATGCCTTTTCCAGCAACCTGTCTGGGGCGCACTCGTTTTTTCCGGGAATGATATAGTGCTTGGGGGAGTACGCTCGGGGACTTTTAGGAGGATGCAATTTGAAGTCTTATCAGAAATCGGATCACGGGTTAGGCAAAGGTTGGGTTTTCATATTCTTCGTTTTCATAGCGGCAATTGTCATCTTTGGATTGAAGGTTTTCAGCACCGAAGCTCCGGCGATCAAACTTACCCAACAGATTAAAGGGATCGGAAAACAAACGGAGATTGAATTCACCGTCCGGGATAGAGAATACGCACTAAAGAGCGTCAGCGTTGATGTCCAACAGGGGAATCGGAGTTTTTCGGTTCCTGCGGCGAGTGAAATCCACAATGCGCCTTCGCCGCCATGGTGGAAAATCTGGGCAGGACACGCTGCCAGCAGCGGTGTGTTCAAGGCGCGAATCGGCCATGACCACATTCCAGACCTGAAGGAGGGCCACGCCACGCTAGAGATTGTGGCCACCAACGATTCCTGGGGGCATTTCTTCAAAGGAGGCCGAAGCGAGCTCAGGCTCGGCCTGCCTGTTCGCCTTCACGCGCCCAAGATCGATGTTCTCACCACGCAGGTTTACGTGGACCAGGGAGGGTGCGACCTGGTGCTCTTCAAAGTCAGTCCCGGAACGGCGAAATCAGGAATCGAGGTGGGCAAATATTTCTTTCCTAGCTGGCCCGTGAAAAAGTCGCTGCCCGACACGCGCATGTGCCTGTTTGCGTATCCCTACAATATGGACCCGAAAACTCCGGCCCACATCATTGCGCGCGACGATGCCGGCAATGAGACCGTCTCCAGCTTTTCCTACGAAGTTACCCCGGAGAAATTCCGTAAGGGCAAGATCAATTTGTCGGACAGCTTTATGGAACGCGTTGTGCCTCCGATTCTCAGCCACAACCCCGATCTGCGCGATCAGGGAAACCTTCTGCAAAATTATCTGATGATCAACCGGCGCCTTCGCATGATCGAGTCGCAGTTGCTGGTTGCGTATTCCGAAAAGACCGCCCCTGAATTCCTCTGGACCAAGCCATTCCTGCGCTTCCCTCATTCGAAAGTGGAAGCCCATTTTGCGGACTATCGGACCTACTATTACAACGGCCAGGTTGTCGATCACGAGGTCCATCTCGGCTACGACCTGGCCTCGACCGCCCATGCTCCCATCCCCGCGGCCAATAGCGGCGTCGTAGTCTTTGCCCACTACTTCGGAATATACGGCAACGCGATTCTCATCGATCACGGCTGCGGACTGCAGACCCTCTATGGTCACCTGAGTTCGTTCGCCGTCAAGCCGGGTGAGCACGTGACACGCGGGCAGATTATCGGCCACACCGGCGAGAAGATCG
>JAKASH010000512.1 GCA_021828225.1 Acidobacteriota bacterium
CAGGCTCAGACTGTCCTGGCCCAGAGTCACCTGCCGCCAGGGGTCAAGCCATCAGATACTCAGGCAGTCCTTCAATTCATTCAATCTCGCCTGGCGGAGGATCCCGGCCTTAACTCCGCGATCGAATCCGCAGTGGGTTATTCCGCAACTACGTATTACGTCGCGATAACAGATACAAAGGGAATCGTACTGGTCCACAACGACCCGACAGAAATCGGAACTGCTTTTAACCCTGCTCCCCCGTTTGACCAGCTCCTGGATTCAGGCATTTTCCACCAACTCGGGGTAATCTACGGGCCACCCAAGGTTTATGAAGTTATTCTGCCTATCAAAATGGGTGGCCAACCTCTCGGAGACGTTCGTGTAGGGGTCTCGACTGTGTTTGTTGCCAATCAGTTGACGCCTGAATTGCGCAAAGCGTTGCTGCTTGCCATTCTGGCTCTTATGCTGGCAACGCTTTCCGCGAGCCTGCTTTCTTACGGCGTCCTCCGTCCTCTCAAGACGATTTCTCACAGCGTTGAACAGATGGCGCGTGGAGAGTATCCGGAGCCTCTGAAGGTCAATCGGAAAGACGAGTGGGGCATCCTTTCATCCAAGTTGAACCTGTTGGGTGAGCAGATACGAGGCGAGAAAACAGCTTTTGTGAAGCTCAAGGAGAACCTCGATCAGCTTTTCTCCAACCTGGCGGACGGCCTCTTGCTTTTTGACAAGCAGAACCAGCTGGTCCTTGCCACGCCCGCGGTGGAGCGGTTCCTGGGCGCTGCTCCGGCGTCATTGCTGCATCGAACTGCAGCCGAAATTTTCGGGACGGACCGGCCGATAGATCGAACGCTGCGCGAGGCCTTCCAAAAGAGAGAACCAGTCATCTGGGAATCACGGGAGGAGGACGGTGCGGATGGACATCCCCGCATTGCCGCGAGCGTCCAGTTTGCGCAGATGGAGGGAGAGCCGGTTGGCGCGCTAGTGACAATTCGGGACGCTGGCACGCGCGCACAACTGGAAGACCAGATCGCCGTAGCAACAAAGCTGGCCGCCCTGGGCCGGATTACTTCAGGAGTTGCGCACGAGGTCAAGAATCCTCTGAACGCCATGGTGCTGCAACTGGAAATCCTCAAGGCCAAGCTCGCCGAGCATACGACAACGGTTAAACCTCAGATCGATACGCTCTCTTCCGAGATCCGGCGCCTCGATCGCGTGGTCAAGACATTTCTCGACTTTACCCGACCGGTGGAGTTGCACCTGAGCGAAACGGATCTCGAACAGCTTGTTCAGGAAGTCTTTACTCTGGCTGAGCCACAAGCGCAGCAGAACAACGTGCGCCTGATGATTGAGAAAGATGGTCCTGTGACAAAAGTAAGGCTGGATCGTGATCTCATCAAGCAAGCCCTTCTTAATCTGGTGCTGAATGGGTGTCAGGCCATGCCTTCCGGAGGAGAATTGAAGGTCCGGCCGAGAAAGTCGGGGCACCGAATGGAGCTTGAGATCGAAGACCAGGGAACAGGAATCCCCCCTGAAGTACAGCCCAGAATTTTTTCCCTCTTTTTCACCACCAAGCCAGGAGGGTCCGGCGTGGGTTTGGCAATGGCTTATCGGATTATTCAACTGCATAACGGTTCGATCGGTTTCTCGAGCGAACCCGATCGTGGAACCACCTTTCGAATCGTCCTGCCTGTTTGAGCGTTTTCCTGAACAGACCGGGTTCCCCTATCGAAGGGAAAGGTCTCCGCTATCCCTCGAAAAATATCCGGAGTAGAATAGGCACAGAATGATTGGAGGCTAGCGGAAGAAGGTACCCTTCCGTTGCCATCAAGCGCATGGAACTCTTGTGTCCTGCGCTCACCAAACCTGGGTTCAAGAGGAGGAGCCATGCCCCTAAAGATCCAGAAGTTTTTCGCCGGGCCCGCACCCCACCTTTCACGCGAAGATGCCATGAAGGTGTTCACTCGTGACCAATTTCAATGTCAGTATTGCGGATTGGATGGCTTGCATCAGTTTACAAACTGGATGATTCTGACCGTTGACCATGTCCACCCCCACGCCCGGGGCGGAACGCGAAGAATGGATAACCTGGTAACCTGCTGCCAGCCGTGCAATGTGATCAAGGGGAAACGCCTCTTCAAATCGTTCGAAGACGCGAAGAGCTTCGTGCTGAAAAAGCGCAAAGAATGGGAGCATCTTTATACGCAGCAGGTCAAGACGGCCCAGCGAAGCACGGCGGCTCATCATTCCAGTTGACGTGGTTGAAGTTTGTGTCTGGGCAAACCTCGGCACGAGTTGAGGAAAACGAAGAACAGCGAGTGGGAAGTGTATCCAGTCGGCGGCGTGGCCCTCACAAGGCCACCTAACCCGCGCTGCCTTGCGCCCGGTTTCGCTGCAGAAATACCGGGCCGCAGCGGTGGAGGGATTCGCCGGTCAAAACATGCGGCGTCTCCTGGGGGCGCAAATGCGCTTGCAAATGCACCCGGTGACCCGTGCCAAGGTGATAAGATCAATATACTTTGAACTGGAAAGCAGTAGCTTGCAGCATTGCGATGATATTTGGCGGATGTCCCAAGAGACAAACCGGTCCGCGGATTGTTTATATTCCCACTCCGCCGCCCGCTGCGAGCCCTTCGGAATCCACTCAGGCAATGGTCATCCAGGCTCCAGCACCTTCCGTTCCGGCAGAAGTTACTCCTGAGCCTCTTCCACCGGCTGCGTCCGTGCCGGCACCTCAAAAGCAGGTCCATTACAGACGTCCGCAAGTTAAAGGGCCCGCGCAGGAGCCCGTAGACATTCCGGCGCTGCAACCTGGCCTAAGCCCAAACCAGGAAACGGCGTTGCGGGATCAAGTCGTCAAGTTGCAACAGGGCATTGAGAACCGAATCTCGCGCCTCAGCCGGGAATGGCTGTCGTCGGGCCAGCGGAGCACTCTTGAAGGGGCACGCGGCTTTCTTCAGCAGTCCGAGCGGGCTCTTCAGGAGTCAGACTTGAAACGTGCCTTTAACCTTGCGCATAAGGCTGACTTGTTAGTCAATTCGCTTGAACAATCTCAATGACCGTTTCAAGAGCCGACGCGTCGAGCGACGCGACCTTGCAACGGAGCCGGGAGTTCATCCACTAAAAACAGCCTCAGCCCTGTTATCATGGCCTGGTTCTGACGTTTTAGGCTGAGACTTCCAAGAGGTGATATGGCACGCTACTTCTCTGCTCACACCACGGCCTGTCTGACCAAGCAGGCTCTGAAAGATCTGATGCAGCGGCTCTTGGCTGCTACGGGTGTCAAAGTACTCCGTATAGTTTCCAGCCAGGTGGGTGGCCGGATACTTACCGAAGCAGAAGCTCCGGACCAGCAGACCCTCGAAAAGTTCTTTGAAGCGCACTATGTCAACTGCGAATGGATCATGCGGATCGACCTTGATGCGCAGGCGCAGGGAATCATCGAATATTGAATTCCCGGCTTACATCCACTGATGGCGGTTCGAGTAAAAGGTGACTTGGCGCTTCGGGTACTTTTCTTTGAAGGCGCGGTATCGCCGCAAAACCTGCTCGTACCGCCGGTCTGACGATTTCAGCTTACGGTGAGGCAGCCGAATCAGCGCTTTCTCGACGCTCCACACATTCCGGGGTGAAAAGCGCCAGTCAGTGTTCACCAATGTCCGAAGGTCAGCCAGACCGTATCCTATAATACGTCCCTTCCCATCCA
>JAKASH010000513.1 GCA_021828225.1 Acidobacteriota bacterium
TCCGATCCTCGCAACCACCCTGCCCATGGTCTTCCGCGTCGATGGCGGGGCGGAGATGGAAAGGGCTCTGGACAACCTCTGTCGCAGTGCTTCGCTCGCCATCAAGTCAGGGTACAAGATCCTCATCCTCTCTGACCGCGGCGTGGATCACGAGTACGCGCCGATCCCCAGCCTGCTGGCGCTCTCGGCGGTGCACAATCACCTGGTGCGGGAAGAAACGCGCAACCAGGTAGCGCTCATCGTGGAATCCGGCGAACCGCGCGAAGTAATGCACTTCGCCCTGCTGATTGGTTATGGTGCCAGCGCCGTCAACCCTTACCTGGCCATTGAAACCCTGGAAAGCCTTTTCGAGCGCGGCTACTTTCCGCCCGATTATACTTTTGACCGGGTTCTGAACAATTACCTCAAGGCTGTGGATAAAGGCCTCCGCAAGACATTGTCCAAGATGGGCATCTCGGCTTTGCAGAGTTATTGCGGCGCGCAAATCTTCGAGGCTATCGGGCTGAATCGCGCCCTGGTGGATCGCTATTTCACGGGGACGGCTTCACGCATTGAGGGTGTGGGGACGGACGTGCTGGCTCGCGAAGCCCGGATGCGGCACGAGCTGGCCATGCAGCCGCCGAAGGCTTTGGACACCGAGTTGGAGGTCGGCGGGAACTATCAGTACCGGATGCGAGGCGAGCGGCACCTACTCAACCCGCTCACCATCAGCAAGCTCCAGCACGCCGTGCGACAGTCGAGCTTTTCGACGTTCCAGGAGTTCACGAAAATGGTGAACGACCAGAGCCGCGAGCTGCGGACGCTGCGGGGACTTCTGGAACTGCGTCCTGCCGGTCCGCCGGTGCCGATTGAGGACGTCGAGCCCGCCGCCCAGATTGTCAAGCGGTTCGCGACCGGGGCCATGTCATTCGGTTCCATCAGCCGGGAGGCCCACGAAACGCTGGCCATCGCGATGAACCGGATCGGCGGCTTCTCCAATACAGGGGAAGGCGGCGAAGACGAAGCTCGCTTTCAGCCCGATCCCAACGGCGATTTGCGGCGCAGCGCCATCAAGCAGGTGGCCTCGGCGCGTTTCGGGGTTACGGCACACTACCTGGTGAACGCCAACGACTTGCAGATCAAGATCGCGCAGGGCGCCAAACCCGGCGAGGGCGGCCAGCTGCCCGGCCACAAAGTGGACGAGGTGATTGCGCGCATTCGCCATTCCATTCCCGGTGTAGGGCTGATCTCGCCGCCGCCGCACCATGACATCTACTCCATCGAAGATCTGGCCCAACTGATCTACGACCTCAAGAACGTCAATCCGCGGGCGCGGATTTCCGTGAAGCTGGTGGCCGAAGCCGGTGTCGGCACGGTGGCAGCCGGCGTGGCAAAAGCGCACGCCGATGTCATCCTGATCAGCGGCTATGATGGCGGAACCGGTGCCTCCCCGCTCAGTTCCATCCGGCATGCCGGAATCCCCTGGGAACTGGGGCTGGCCGAGACGCAGCAAGTGCTGGTGATGAACGACCTCCGCAGCCGCGTGCGCCTTCAGGTGGACGGGAAGCTCACCACCGGCCGCGATGTGGTGATCGCCGCGTTGCTCGGCGCGGAAGAGTTTGGATTTGCCACTGCCCCGTTAATCTCCCTGGGCTGTGTGATGATGCGGAAGTGCCATCTCAACACCTGCCCGGTGGGGATCGCCACGCAAAACCCGGTGCTGCGCAAGAAGTTCCAGGGTCAGCCTGAACACGTGATCAATTTCTTGTTCTATGTCGCGGAAGAGATGCGTGAGATTATGGCGCAATTGGGTTTCCGGACCGTGGACGAGATGATCGGGCGCGTAGATTGTCTCGCCAAGCGCGAGGAGAGTGACCACTGGAAAGCCCGAGGCCTGGACTTCTCCTCCATCCTCTACAACCCGCCGGTTCCGACCCACGTCAAGCGTCGCTGCCTGATCGCGCAGGACCACGGCCTCGACCAGGCGCTCGACTACAAGCTCATTGACCACGCCCGCGAGGCAATCGAGAACGGGACTCCGGTAACCTTCACGCTTCCCATTCGCAACGTCCACCGCACCGTGGGCGCCATGCTGAGCGGAGAGATTGCGCGGCAATACGGCTCCGAAGGTTTGCCTGAGGATACCATCCGCTCTTGTTTTCACGGCTCAGCCGGCCAAAGCTTCGGCGCGTTCCTTGCCAAGGGAATCACACTGGAACTCGAGGGCGAGGCCAACGATTACGTAGGCAAGGGGCTTTCGGGCGGCCGGCTGATTATCTATCCGCCCCGCAATGCGCCTCTCCTCCCCGAGCAGAATATTCTGGTTGGCAACGTGGCCCTTTACGGGGCCACCAGCGGCGAGGCCTTCATCAACGGCATGGCCGGCGAGCGGTTCGCAATTCGTAATTCCGGCGCCGTGACCGTGGTCGAGGGCGTTGGCGATCATGGTTGCGAGTACATGACCAGAGGAACCGTCGTGGTGCTGGGCCGGACGGGCCGCAACTTTGCTGCCGGCATGACAGGTGGGGTTGCCTATGTGCTGGATGAGAGGGGCGAGTTCACAACCGTGTATTGCAATCGCACCAGCGTGGACCTGGAGCCCGTCATCGAGACGGGTGATGTCGACACCGTGCAATCGCTGGTTTCCCGCCACGCTGAACTGACGGGCAGCCCGCGAGCCAAGTGGATTCTGGAAAATTGGGACGTCATGCTGCCGAAATTCGTCAAAGTATTCCCGCATGAGTACAAGCGAGTGCTCGGCATCGGTCGCACCCCGGCCGGGCTGGTGGCGGCTGGGGCGGACAGTTCGCCCAGGGACCGGAAGGTGATCCATGGGTAAAGTCACAGGCTTCCTGGAAAATGAGCGCGAGACGCCTGCACGGCGTCCGGTTTCCACGCGAGTCAACGACTTCTTCGAAGTCTACCAGGAATTTCCCGACGAAAAGGTACGGGCGCAGGGGGCTCGTTGTATGGATTGCGGAGTGCCCTTCTGCCATACGGGCTGCCCCCTCAATAACATTATCCCGGAATGGAATGATCTTGCCTACCGCGACCGGTGGAGAGAAGCCATTCGGACCCTCCACGTGACCAACAATTTTCCAGATTTTACCGGTCGACTGTGTCCGGCGCCCTGCGAGGCTGCCTGTGTGCTGGGGATCAGTGAACCGCCGGTCGCGATCAAGGCAATTGAGAAGGCGATTATCGAGCACGCTTTTCGGGAGGGGTGGATTGTTCCTGAACCTCCTGAGCATCGAACCGGCAAGCGTGTAGCGGTGGTGGGTTCCGGGCCTTCAGGCCTCAGCGCGGCGCAGCAGTTGAACCGCGTGGGCCATTGGGTGACAGTTTTCGAGAAGGCGGACCGCGTCGGAGGGTTGCTGCGCTATGGCATCCCGGACTTCAAATTGGAAAAGCATATCGTGGATCGGCGTCTCCAGCAGTTGGAACAGGAGGGCGTCAAATTCCAGACGCGCAGCCACGTGGGGCAGAATGTGCCGGTTGGGGATCTTCAGAAGGAGTTCGACGTTATTCTTCTGACCGGAGGGGCGGAACACCCGCGTGACTTGCGGGTGCCAGGCCGGGGATTGCAGGGCATTCACTTCGCCATGGAGTTCCTTCCACAGCAAAACAAGGTTGTGGCGGGAGACGCCGTACCAGACCAGATCCTGGCAACTGGCAAGCGGGTAGTGATTATCGGCGGCGGTGACAC
>JAKASH010000514.1 GCA_021828225.1 Acidobacteriota bacterium
CCACTACGCCAAGTGAGTTTTTGCTTTCCAAAGGTGGAAATTCCCCCAGGGCAGGAGGGTGCTGAAATGGTGCTGGCAGGAATACCGCGCCGAGAGGCGAACCATGGAAACTAATGAAGCAAGAAGCGTACCGCGTCGTCAGGTCCTGAAAGCTCTCAGTGCTGTTCCGCTGGTGGCCTTCGTCCCGGTTCTGGCGGAGGCGCGAACCGGCGCTCCCCTGCATTTCAATTGCAGCAAGAATAACGATCTCTACCGCGTGGTACGTTCGATGGGTATTGCATGTTCACGCTACGACCACGCGGAAGAGGCGGTGGCCCGGGCCCCTCAGGGTTCGGGCCTCCTTATCCTCGCCGAGAATTACCCAAATCAGACAACCCGACTTGATCCAAAGTTGTATCAAGACGCGGCCAAGAAGCGGTTGCGCATCTACGTGGAGTTTCCCTCGTCTGTTCCGGACCTGAGCGTCGGTGAGCCACAACATGTGGCGTACGGGTTTTACCACAACATCCTTGACCGTGCGGTTGTTGACTCGCAGGCTTTTGGGCCGGCTCTGAAGCGGTTCAGAATTCTGGCGCTGCATAACTGCATTTATGTTCCGATCGAATCTTCGTCGGCCGAGCTGGTTCTGGCGCGGGTGGCAGGGTTTGATACCGCCGTTTACGGACTCCCGCAAAAGGGAGTGCACCCCATTCTATTCAAGCATCCGAACCGCGACATTCTCATCGCCACGACAAAACTCAGCGAGTTCGTGAAAGGCCGGTACGCCCCTTCCGCAGCATGGCCGTATGTCTGGCGATGGGTCTTTGAATGGCTTTTGCCCAAACAGCGATTCGCTCTGCCCCGGTGGACTCCTGTTGTGCATCCCGCCTTTGGGCGAGTCCAGCGCCTGCCTGAAGGTGCCGAACTGGACGCTTTTCGAAGAGGAGTTGCATGGTTTTCAAGCGCGAAATTGTTTGTAGCCCCGTCGTGGAAGAAGGTGATTTATGAATCCCCGGCCGAGCGGGGGTCGCTTCAAGACCCTTTGCCTTCCTGGCCATTAGGCGACGGCAGCGATGGGGTTCTCGAAGGGTTCTCGAGCACCATCGAATGGAACGGAACCCAGCCGGTGGGCTGGAATCTTCGCAATGATTGCACCGGCGAGGTTTCAATGACCATGGCCTTTTCAGGCGTCATCGAAAAGAAGCCCGAGAACAGCAAAATCGCTGCGAACCTCAACAACTTTATCTATTTCAACTCAGAGCTTGCGTCGGGACCCCGGGGCAATCCGCAGAGCCCGTCGTTTGGACTGGTAGGATGGTCCTTGCCCCAGGCTCCGAACACGTACTACGGCGACGATAACGCCAGGAGTATGCTGGGCACGATGGCGGCGGCAGGTCTGCTTCGATCAAACCGCTGGGACGAAAAAGTTCTACGGTGCCTGCTGGCCAATCTGCGGACCACCGGGGTTCTGGGTTTCCGTCACAACAACCTGACCGAGGCTGAGCTCCAGAAATTCGGATGGCGCCATTTTTACGACGAGAAGTTCGTGAACTACCACCCGCACTTTGAGGCGTACCCCTGGGCGTGCTTCCTGAGAGCTTACGAGAAGACGCATTACGCTCCTTTCCTGGACCGGACCCGAACGGCTATTCGCATGACCATGGCAGCCTATCCGAACCACTGGCGATGGACCAACGGCCTGCAGCAGGAGCGGGCCCGCATGCTGCTGCCGCTGGCGTGGCTGATTCGGCTGGAAGATACTCCCGAACACCGCGGATGGCTGAAGCGCATTGCGAGAGATTTGATTTCGTTTCAGGACAAGTCAGGAGCCATAAGGGAAGAAATCGGTTCGGCAGGCGAAGGCCAATATGGACCGCCGAAATCGAACGACAAAT
This sequence comes from Acidobacteriota bacterium, assembly GCA_021828225.1. The sequence continues at coordinate 1,875 of JAKASH010000514.1, forward strand.
ATGGAACGTCGGAAGCGCCGTTGCTCCAGGAGAATGGCGATCCGGTGAGCGACCTTCTTTATACGACAAACTTCGCCTTTCTCGGATTGCACGAGTCCGCTGCTGCAACTCACGATCCGTTGTATGTCCACGCGGAAAATAAGCTCGCCGAATTTCTTTGCCGGATTCAGATCCAATCAACAAAGCACTCGGAACTGGCAGGCGGCTGGTTCCGGGCCTTTGATTACGGACGCTGGGATTATTGGGCGAGCGCTTCAGATTGGGGCTGGGGGCCGTGGTCGATTGAAACCGGGTGGACGATGTCCTGGATTACGTCAGTGTTGGCAATGCGTGACCTGCGTACCTCGCTGTGGGAGGTAACTGGCCGCAGCGATCTCGGCGCGCATCTCAATCACCTGGTGTCGATCATGTTCAGGTAGTGACTGACATAGGTTATGCGCGGCCAGCCACTATGGGGACGTTTTCTTTTTATCACCAGAAATTCATAGGGAAGGGCAAGGGGTGAATCATATGAGCATTCATAAAAAACTTTCGCGCCGTGACGCCTTGAAACTTGGGGCGGTGGCAGTGGGAGGTTCGGTTGCCGCTCCTCTGGCTGCGGCGCAGGGCCGGCCGGCACAGGGGGAAAAGGATAATCGGCCGAACTTTGTTATCTTCATGACCGACGGCCAGCGGCCGGACGAACTCAGTTACATGGTCGGCAAGGAGGCGTCGGTTTTGGGCTGGGATCAGAACCCGGGGATCTGCAAGCTCCTCAAGACACCGAGCCTGGACCGCATTGCGAGCGAAGGGGCCTGGATCAAGAATGCCTTTGTCGTGAACGCCCTCTGCGCGCCCGGTCGCGCCGCGACGTTGACGGGACTCTATTCGCGGAGCAACGGGGTGATTGACAACAAGGACCGTCCACTGGCCGAGGGTGTAAAAATCATTTCGGATTACCTCCATGAGGCGGGTTACGAGGTCGCTTTCTGCGGCAAGGCGCATATCAAGGATGCGCTGCGCAACCACTACTGGGACTACTACTTCGGCTATTACTTTGAGCCCAACCTCAACGCGCGAATTGCCGAAGGCTATTACGGGCACGTGGGACCCGACCGCGAGTACCAAGGCTATCTGGATGACTTTGTGACGGACGCCGCCATTGGGTGGCTGCAAGGAAAGCGCCAGAAGCCCTTCTGCCTGTTTGTCTGGTTTAAGGAGCCTCACGGCGAGGGGATTCGCCAGCGCCGTTACCAGAACCTTTATAACGGCGTCTTCGTGCCGAAGCCCGAAACCTTTGACGATGATCTGAAAGGCTATCCGGACAAATCGAAGGCCGTAGCCGATGCGGACGACAAGCTGGGAAACTTCGAATACTGCGCCTCGCTCGAACAGATCGTCAAGAATCACAACACGGGCGTGGTGGAGGCGGACGGCTACATCGGCCGCGTCATGAAGATTCTGGAGGAAACCGGCAAGCTGGACGATACGGTCATCATGAACACGGCGGATCACGGCTACTTTCTTGGTGAGTGGCATCTGATCGATAAGCGCTTCATGTACGAGCCTTCCATCCGCATTCCGCTGGGCATCCGCTATCCGAAGCTGATCAAGCCGGGAACCATGATCGACGAGATGGTCCTGAATATCGATATCGCGCCTACTGTGCTGGACCTTGCAGGGGTCAAGATTCCGTCGCGCATGCAGGGGCGAAGCATCGTGCCATTAATTCGCGGGAACAACGCGGGGTGGCGCAAGGACTGGCTCTATTCATACTACGAATATCCCGGTTCCAACATGGTTCCCAAAAGCCACGGTGTGCGC
>JAKASH010000515.1 GCA_021828225.1 Acidobacteriota bacterium
GTAAATATTATCGAGATACAACCCGTCCACGTCATAGGTGTTCAAAAACTTCTGAAGATGCTCTAGGAAGAATTTCTGCCAGCCCGTCGCGGGATTGACGGCATGAATGGGACCGCCCATGGCAAGAACATCAGGCGAAAACCGGTCGACCACGGGAGGCAGGTATTGCCACTTCGAAATGTTTGCCGGATAGGCAGGATTATTGGAAGCCAGCGCTTCCGCCTGAACGTACACCACCACCTTGATGCCCCGTGAGTGAAATGAGCGAATCAATGCCTTCATTTGCGCGGGGTCGCGCGGCTCCGGGAACCCAAACCACTTCCAGTACTTCTTGTTAGGCCAAAGGATGACGACCGCCGGCTTAAGATTTGTGCTGAGCGCCGGCAGGGACGATCCTTTACTTGGTGGCCACGTCCTGATAATGCCAATCGAGCGCCAGTGGCGGGACAGGGGCCGGGTGGGCGTCGCCTGCAGGCCGAATTCAAAGTCCAGGCCATGCGAAAGCCGGGTGGGCGTGTTGATGAATGAGATGATGAAGTTTAGCCTGTCTTTCGAGCGAACAAATCGAAGCGGGGCCGATGCCGTATGCCAATCGACCGAAGATTGCGAGAACCAGAAAAGGCCCTCATTCTCGTTTCCGATCCACACGTAAGGATTAAACGGGCTCCGCCACACAACACCCTGTCCCGAGGGAATCGCATGCGTGGCCTGTTCACCCCAATCCTCATTCATCAGGATGTACTTCTGGAAAAAGGTGGCCACACCGGCCTTAAGCGGGATTTCGAGGCTCAGGTTGTCAATGGTGACGGCAGATTCTCCGTTTACGTGCACATGGTAAACAAGAAGGCCATCGTACGCGGCCTTCAGGGTGACAGTGGCTTTGACACGCTTTCCAAAGGAGATGTCCTCGCTCAGCTTGACCTTTTCGGGTGACTTGAGCAGTGTCGAAACACCCCGCTGGCTGGCAGGAAGGGTCTCGTTCATGGCCTGGCATTTGAGAGATATCGGCCCTGCCAGGAGGGCAGCCCCATGACTCGTGATCTGGCGAGGGAAAATCGTGCGGCTTATCCCGTATTCCCGCCCCCACACGTTGACTACACCTGATTGATATGACACGGGCGTCCAAGGGAAGAGAACTTTAACTCGATCTGGGCGAGTCGCACTTACCGCGCTGGCAGTAGCCGAAACTACAAACACTGTCAAAGCCAACCATCTCAATTCCTTGAACCGAACCTCAGTATTCACTTAACCCTCTGGATTGGAGATTCTTCATGGAAGCCCGCGCTTAGAACATCTTGCCTTACGGAGCTTCTGATCCTTCATTCATCCGCACGCTGTGCAACTTTCGAAGCTCTCCCTCCCTCACAGACTGGCGGACGAGCAGACCACAAAGCGTTCGGTGTGATCACTACAGCCATGTGGTAATACCATTTTGCATACCTCGTGTCAAGCGCAATCTGCTCTTTAAATTGGGCTATTGCTTGACATGGAGACTATTTTTAACTATAAACAAACATTGATAAGACCAATGTCCAACTTTGGGATACCATCTAGGATAAGATTCTGGTGAACAATACGCACAGTCTGAGCCACCGGCGCGGAACCGTCAGTTCCTCCAATTCCCGGCCTATCAGGAAGACTTCGGACGCCCTCTCGAAGCTTCGCACTTTGATCGACGAGGATGGCTATCACCCGGGCATGAAGTTGCCTTCTGAGAGATTCCTAGCCAGCGAGTGGAAAATCGGCCGTCCCGCCGTACGAGAAGCAATTAAGGCTCTGACCATTCTGGACGTTCTTGAAAGCCGGCGTGGAGACGGTACCTACGTGAAATCATTGGGGGGTCTATCCATTGGCTGGGCCGCCAAGGTCGATGAGTTTGAACTGAACTTTGATATGGTCGAATTGCTTGAGGTTCGTAAGATGATAGAACCGAAGGCTGCCGCCCTCGCTGCGGCGAGAGCTACAGAAAGACAGATTCAGGAACTGCAAGAGCAGTTGCGGGCCCAGGAGGAACATCCTGATGATCGGCAATTTATCGGCAAGCACGACTATCTCTTCCATGACGCTATCATCAACGCTGCGGGCAATCACATCCTGTCCGAGCTAAACCGTATTCTGGGCCCCTTGTTGCTCAAGAGTCGTTCCATTACGGCCAATACCTCCCCCGATATGGGGAAGATGTTGCGCGAGCACCGGACAATATTCGAGGTCATTGCTCAAGGTCAATCCGACCTCGCCGAGCGCGCAATGCTCGATCACCTCCACACAGTCGGCCTGGACTTGCTTTATGCAAGAAGAAGATCAGAGTGAGCGACAGCCTGATCGCCCAAAATAGTGAAATGACACAAGGACTCCTACCTATCCGAGGTGTTATCCCGATACTACAAACGGCATTTTGTGACGATGGTTCTCTAGACTTAAATTCTTTGTACAGGGAGGTGCAATTCGCCCGTGAGTCTGGCGCCCGGGCTGTCGTGTTTCCGGGGTTTGGCAGTGAGTGGTGGAAGCTTTCAGGAGAGGAAATCCTTCGTTGTGCAAAGGTGATTGCGTCTGCATGTGACAACTCAACAATGTTCATTGCCAATGTGACTGCCCAGTCCAGATATACGGCGGTAGGTCAGACTGAGGCATTCTTGAGACTCGGCGCCTCTGCCATCATGTGCCTGCTGCCTTCTGTCTTCCCACTTACGGAGGAAGCCGCTATAAATCATCTGCGAGCGATTCTGTCGGTCGAGCGTGTCCCGACGATTTTGCAATACACGGAGACTTCGACGACCCCTCGTTTCTCGCCGGATCGACTTGTCTCCCTAAACAAGGAATACTCAAATTTTTGTTGCGTAAAGCTTGACTTTAGCCCTGCCTGCACGGTACTCACTGAGCTCGTCCGAGCATTCTCTGGACTACAGGCGACGTTTCTCGCCGGCTTCGCCGGGCTCCATCTTCCTGAATTAATGACGCGGGGTGCACATGGCTTCATGCCGGGGACAGGTTACTTACCCGCCTGTATCCACGTGTTCCAGGAGTTGCAACATAACCCTCAGAGCGGTCGCGTCGAATTTGAGCGGTTGTTGCCCTTAATCACCTTCGAAATGCAGACGATCGAATTTTCGGTTGCGTTACATAAGTGGCTGCTCCGCGAATTCGGAGTAATCAAGTCCGACTACGTGCGACCTCCGGGGTTACAACTCGATCGATTTCAAAGAGCTGAGTTGAAACGCTTCATGAAGATGATCAGATCGGGGCCGGACAAAACCCAATGCGTATAGCCTCAGCCGGTGAAGTTGATGCTCAACCGATTTCCAAGCAAACAGAAAATGTGCTCCAGTCCTTCTGAAGTAATTCATGTTTCGCGGACGGACCGAAGAGACCTACGACTCGCCCCTGAGGTCGTTCAGAATTTTACGCTGGGAACAAAATAGCGCTGATGCTCACATCCACGCATGTGAAGGAATCAGAGCGGGGATTCATCTAACGGACGGCCCATCGAGTCCTGACTCATGTTTGGGAAAACGTCTGGACACCGTCAGAAAACCGGTCAGAGTTTAGCAGTGGTGATCGGTTAGAGAATATGGGATTGGTGTTTGCATTTCCTAAAATTGCTCTTGAAGAGTTTCGTCGACGATTTTTAGGCCTCTGCTGGCTTCTGCGAGATTAGGTGAGAGTCGCAG
>JAKASH010000516.1 GCA_021828225.1 Acidobacteriota bacterium
CCCAGATGGCCAGCGGTCGCGACTCTTTGGCCCAGCGGTAATTCGCCGCCGAGGGCCAAATGCGCTTCGCCATTGCCAACGCTAAGGATTTGCTGGCGGAATAACCGCATCTTCGCCGCGAGGATTGTTGCCTTCTTGTCGCGTCGCTATAATCGTTGCGTCGAAGGTCGAGGTGGGCGAAAGGCAACCTGGATAGTTGAGCGCCGGCCGGTGACTATCCGGGGTCGCGCGGCGGGCGAAGTGGACCTCGCGGATCGTCCTGGCATGGTATTCTCCGGTCGGAGGCGGCGCACGGCTCATGCGAGTCGCAAGAAGATTTATCGTTTCAGGGCGAGTTCAAGGTGTCGGCTTCAGGTATTTTGCCGAACGAGTGGCCAACCGGCTGGGAGTTGTCGGATACGTTAAGAACGACTGGGACGGAACGGTGGAAGCTTACGCTATCGGTGAGCCGAACGTTCTCGAGGAATTCAAGCGTTTGCTCGCTCAAGGCCCTCCCAGCGCCCGCGTCACCCATGTTTCTGAAAGGGATGAGCCGGTGGCAAAGCCGTATAGCGGGTTTGCCGTCGAGTGACACCCAGCACCCCAGTTGTCTCGGCTGGCCACGCGCTCGAAGAGCGCCAAACCACGCCGCTCGACGGCTTGATTTCGCTCGGCTTGATCGCTCGATTTCTCACATCGGGAGGGTTCATGGAAGACCTGAAGCAATTGATCCGCGAAGTGCCGGACTTCCCTAAAAAGGGAATCCTGTTCTACGACATCACGACGCTGCTCAAGCAGCCGGTCGGACTGCACTGGGCGGTGGACTTGTTGGCCAACCACTATGTCGGCCAGTTGATCCATCGCGTGGTGGGGATCGAAGCGCGCGGATTTATCTTCGCGCCCATGGTCGCCTACCGGCTCAACGCCGGGTTCGTTCCGGTCCGCAAGCCAAACAAGCTGCCCGCCCAAAAGGCGCGGGTGGACTACAGCCTTGAATACGGCGCGGACGCGCTCGAAGTTCACAAGGACGCCATCGAGACGGGACAGCACGTCCTCATCATTGACGATCTCCTGGCTACGGGCGGCACCGCCGCCGCCGTGGCCAGGATGGTCGAGTCGCTGGGCGGAAAGGTGGTGGGAATGGGTTTCCTCATCGAGCTCGCGTTCCTGAACGGGCGCGCAAAGTTGGCGGGTTATCCTCTTCACTCGGTTCTTCAGTATTAGGTAACCGTGCGGCCTGAGACGACCCCTGGCATTGATTAACAATGCTTGAGACCAGGAGCGGATCGAGATCTTAGCTTTTGGATTCTTGCGCGTCAGCAGCTTTCAAGACCGATTCGAGGAAGAATGCTTCCGGCAGCGCTCCCTCGATAAAATGCTCCTCGTTGATGACCGTCCTCGGAACGGCATAGACGCGGTACTTGCCAGCAAGGTCGGGAAATTCCGTGACGTCAACGCAATCGGCGGTGACGTGCTCGCTTTCCAAAGCGAACTGTTGTGCCAGGCGCACGGCCTTGGGGCAGTGCGGTCAAGTTGGCGTCACCAGAACTTCCAGGTGAAGCGGCCGGCTCAAAGCCTGAAGCTTCTTCTTGCTCTCCTCGGTGAGCCCCGATGTCCCCTTCGAGACGATCAGGATGGCGTCGAGCAGCCCGGAGAATTCGTAGCCTGCGGGGATGCCGTAAAACCGAATGCCGTAATCCTTCGCGTTGCGCACGATCGTGGCGGGAACCTTGTCCGCTCCATACTCGGCCGTCTTCTCGCGGTCGAGCAGGAAGTCATAAACCTCCAGCGTCAACTTTTCTGAGAGCGCAGCCAGGTCCGTAAGGAGTTCGCGCGTCTCCCGACCGTACTCGACATTCAGCTCCTGCGTGAAATGGATCAAGCGCGCAGGGTTCAGCATGCCCTGAAGACGCTTGCGAATTTCGATCGCATCCGCTTCTCCAATCAAACTCATCCGGCTTCCTCACTGGCCCCGAGAACAGCCACCCGGTCCCGGCGCCTGCTTTCCTTAATTGCGATGGCAACAAACAGCCTCTTTCTTGGATGTCAGAGCGCAAGCAAAGGTTCGGAAAGGCCAGGCTTCGCCGGAGCCTCACCCCCAGGCGCGAGACAAGCACTGGACTTTGTGAACCCTTTGGGGTCATGTGAATGTCCGAGCTGTATCAGAATCTATCCCACTCGAAGGGGGACGGTAAATACCATGTGGTGTTCGTGCCCAAGCGACGGCGCAAAGTGTTGTTCGGGAAGACGCGCCGCCAATGGGGGGAAATTTTCCATGCGCTGGCCCGGCAGAAAGAGTGCCAGATTCTCGAAGGGCAGCTGATGCCGGACCCCGTGCACATGTGCATTGCGATTCCCCCGAAGCATCCGGTGGCCTCGGTGATCGGATTTCTCAAGGGGAAGAGTGCTATTGCGATGGCCCGACTGTGTGGCAAGGAACGAAACTTCACGGGCGAGCATTTCTGGGCCCGTGGATATGCCGTGTCCACGGTCGGGTTCGAACTGGAGCAAGTCCGCCAAGACATCCGCCAGCAAGAAGAAGCGGATGGAAACAGCAGACAGTTTTGAATGCCTCACCAAGGCGCGCTTCGGCGCGACGACTGAACTAAAGGGTGACCGCCTTTGAGTCGGCCCCACTCATCAAGCCACCCGCTTTGCGGGGGGGTGTCTGACTCATTGATCCCATAAGAGATATGTAGGAATCTAATTTCCGGTTACTGGGAACACGCTGATGGCGCAACTAAACCTTTGAGTCAACATGGGATTTGCTCCACTGCGTGCTTTGCAAGGTGAGCTCAACTTTTCCGTCATCCAATTCGATTTTGCCGGAAAACGGGCTCAAGTCAAGAAGAAAATCGGCACTTACATCGGAACAACTGGACGGCCCCTGCCAACACATAAGTCTCGTAAACTGAGGTGCTTATCTGTAAACTAGGCATAATTTTTCCCGGGGCTTCCGGCTAACCCACGCCTCTGCCCATGCCGTTCGGAAGGCGATCACAACCTGATTTCCAAGATCAAGCGGCTTCGGCATCTAGAGCGCTGCGAGCACACGCTCATCAGCCGCGAGTTTACAGGATTCGCTCTTAGCCACCCGCTTGCATCTAAGCAACTAGAGGTGATTGTTATGAGGAAATTATGGAACATCGGCTGGCCGACGCTAGCCGTAACTCTTGCGGTGGCAACGTCCGGCGTGGCATCGCCGGGGCGGATGCCGCTGCCTGGCCTGTTAAACAGCACGCAAGGCAATGTGCGCTTAGACGGGCGTTCTGTATCGCCACGGCTCGTCGGGAGCGAAACGCTTCGGCCAAGCCAAGTCCTTGAAACCAAAAACGGCAAAGCGGAAGTGCTCTTAACTCCAGGCGCCTTCCTGCGCATCGGCGATAATTCCGGCGTCCGCATGCTCTCTCAAAGCCTTGAAAATTCGCAAGCGAGGCTGATAAAGGGTAAGGCGTTATTGAGGGCGGACACGGTCGTCAAGCACAGCCTCTCCATCCTAATGGACGACACAAGAACAAGAATCGATCAGAGAGGACTTTACGGGTTCAATGCGCGGCGCGAAACCATCGGTGTCCTGCAAGGCAAAGCGACCATTTACAAAGGCGATTCTCGATTCGTCTTGAAAAAGGGACACGAACTTGATCTTGCGGGTGGCCAACCGCCCTACACCCACAAACTGAGCAA
>JAKASH010000517.1 GCA_021828225.1 Acidobacteriota bacterium
GCGATAGGCGTGAGCCAGCATCGGAAAGCCCCTGAAACGATGCAATTTGACGTTGTTACAATTTTCCCGGAGTTTTTTGCAAGCATCCTGGCCTGCGGGTTGTTAAAACGCGCGCTGGTAGGCGGGCAACTGACGGTCCAACTGCACGATCTGCGCGATTTTACGAACGACCGGCACCGGACTGTTGACGATCGCCCTTTTGGCGGCGGGCCGGGAATGGTTCTGAAGCCTGAACCGATTTTCCGGGCTGTGGAATCGATTAAGGCCGGCGGGCAGGCGGAGAACGTTCCGGTTATTCTCCTGTCGCCCCAGGGCCGTCTTTTGAGGCAGCCCGTTGTGGAAGAACTTTCACGGCACCCTCGCATCGTTCTGATCTGCGGGCGCTACGAGGGGATGGACGAGCGGGTTGCGGAACACCTGGCGACCGATGAGATATCCATCGGAGACTATGTTCTAAGTGGAGGTGAGCTGGCTGCTGCTGTCGTGATGGAATGCGTGACCCGTTTGATTCCGGGAGTGCTTGGGAATGAAGAATCCGCACTGCAGGATTCGTTTGGCGAGGAAGCCATTCCTGGGCAAGGAACCGGACGACGGGTGCTCGATTGGCCGCACTACACGCGGCCCGCAGAGTTCAGAGGGTTGTGCGTGCCGGAGATCCTGCTCTCGGGCGATCACGCGGAAATTCACCGTTGGCGGCGGCGGCGTGCATTGGAAAAAACATGGCGGAAAAGACCGGAGCTGTTGGCCGATCTGCCGCTTGATGATGAAGACAGGCAGGTCTTGGAGGATTTGAAGCAGGCTTCGTGGCTGCCCGTTTCGCCGCAGCAGGGCTGATGTTCTGGTCCGGCAGCCGTGGCCGCGAGTTTGTGACCGGAGATTCACAGCAAACTTTAAGAAGATGGAGTGTTACCACAATGAGTGTTATTGAAAAGATTGAACAGCAACAACTGAAGACGGACATCCCGCACTTTCATGCTGGAGACACGGTGCGAGTGCATGTGAAGATCAAGGAAGGCGACAAGGAGCGGATCCAGGTGTTTGAAGGAACGGTCATGGGGCAACGCCGTGCTCAGAACCACTCCACTTTCACGGTTCGCAAGATCTCTTTCGGTCATGGTGTCGAGCGGATTTTCCCTCTGCACTCGCCCATCATAGACAAGATCGAACGGGTTCGGGCCGGGCAGGTGCGGCGCGCCAAGCTGAATTATCTGCGCACGCGCCGTGGGAAAGCTGCACGCATCCGTGAAGCCCGCTCAGAGCGCGAAGGCTGATCTGCGCCGTCAAGCGCAGGTTTGACAATCAGTTCGGTAACAAACAGCGGCAAGCTTTTCTAACCTAATTCGAAGCGGAACTCCTGGTGGCCACCTGATGCCGCGATTACGCGAACCCAGAGACCTGAAATGTTCCTCGCGACTAGAGGCACGTGTGCTCCGCCGCGGAGTGAAGCTGGTTGCCGGGACTGATGAAGCCGGGCGCGGCTCGCTTCTCGGTCCCTTGTACGTCGCCGCTGTCATTCTTGACGTGGAACGGCCGATTTCCGGCCTCGATGATTCCAAGAAGCTGTCCCCACGAGTCCGTTCCAGCTTAGCCGTTGAAATATGCGAAGAGGCCCTGGCCTACCAGGTGATCGCCGTGTCTGCGCGGGAAGTTGATGAACTGAATGTATACGAGGCGACACGCCAGGCGATGATCAGGGCGCTGCTGGCGCTTGATCCCCGGCCCGAGTTTGCCCTCACGGACGCGATGCCACTGCAGAATGGCAAAAAGCCGGGCTTTCCCATCCCTTACTGGTCACTCATTCACGGTGACGCTCGTTCTGTGTCGATTGCGGCTGCTTCGATCCTTGCCAAAGTCGCTCGGGATGGCCACCTTGAGCAACTCGACAAGCAATACCCGCAATATTACCTGGCTCGAAACAAAGGCTATGGGACGCGCGAGCATCTGGAAGCTTTGGCTCGCTACGGTCCCTGTCCCGAACACAGGCGCACTTACCAGCCTGTCAAGGACTTTCTCTCTCCCCGCCTGCCCTTTGCCTCCGCATGAAGAAGCTTCGGATTCTGCAAGATCGCATCTCGCCGGATGCTATACTTTTTGCCAACGTTAATCATTTGAGGTGATCAAAGTGGGATCGTTGCTGATTCGAGGTGGACATGTTATTTCGCCGGAAGACGGCTTGGACGGCCAAATGGACTTGCTGGTCGAAGACGGTAAGATTCGTGAAATTGCTCCGCACCTTTCCGGCCCTGCCGACGAAATCATCGAAGCTCATGGTCAGGTTGTCTCGCCCGGTTTTGTCGACATTCACGTCCACTTGCGCGAACCCGGCGGGGAGATTTCAGAAACGCTCGAAAGCGGCCTTCACGCTGCGGTTGCAGGCGGGTTTACGACGGTTTGTCCCATGCCCAATACGCGGCCCGTCAACGATAATCCTGAGTTGACACGCCATCTTGTCGAACGAGCGGAGGAACTAAAGCTGGCACGTGTTTTCCCCATTGCGGCTGTTTCCAAGGGCAGCGAAGGCGAAACACTCACCGACTTCCGAGCCCTCCTGGATGCCGGCGCGGTGGGGTTTTCCGATGACGGGAAACCCGTAAAAACAACCGCGCTGATGAAGGAAGCTCTTGAAAAGGCAAAGAGCCTCGGCGCGCCGGTCATCGACCATTGCGAGGTGCCGGAACTGAGCGCCGGTGGGGTCATGAACGAAGGAGAATATTCAAAGTCGTTGGGCTTGCGAGGTATTCCGAATAGCGCTGAAGACCGTTGCATTGCCCGGGACATTGAAATTGCGCAAGCCGCCGGCGGACATCTTCATGTCGCGCACCTGTCTACGGCAGGCGGCATCCAGATGCTCCGTGAGGCCAAGAGCCGGGGGTTAAACGTGACGTGCGAGGTTACTCCGCACCACTTTACTCTTACCGACGAAGCCGTCACTCGCTACGACACCAAGGCCAAGATGAATCCTCCTCTTCGAACGGCCAGGGACGTTGAGGCTATTCATGCGGGCATTCGTGAAGGGGTGGTGGACGCAATTGCGACGGATCACGCGCCGCACGCAGCAGAATTGAAGTCCAGACCAATGGCCGAGGCGCCGTTTGGTGTGATCGGCCTTGAGACAGCACTAGGACTAGCCCTCACGCGGTTGGTTCATCCCGGCAAGATCACGATTGGCCAGTTGATTCTCCTGATGAGCTCAAAACCGGCCCACATCATTAACAAGCCGCTCGGTCGCATCACAGCGGGAGGCGTTGCGGACCTGACCTTGTTTGATCCGGACCTCGAGTGGACTTATCGCTCGGCCGATGGTTATTCCAAGAGCCACAATTCGCCTTTCGACGGATGGAAACTCAAGGGTGCCGTTACCACGACCATTGTCCAAGGCCGGACCGTATTCCGGCGCTAACGAGGGTAGCTTTTTTCAATGTATTCGTTCAGAATGATGAGTGACACTCGGTGTAGGGTGCCACGATGCAGATTAGGGGTATGGGAATGCCCCGCTCCAGGCGCCATCAGCGCCCGTGCTACCGAACTCCGTCGCTTGCGGTGCGGGAACTCGGGACGCCGACCCTTATTTGTAACGCGCCGCGATCTTTTCCCGTGATTTTCTCACAATAATTTCGGCTGGATTTTCAGTTTTGGTTTCTGCTTGTTGCGAAGTAT
>JAKASH010000518.1 GCA_021828225.1 Acidobacteriota bacterium
TCGTTCTCGTCTGGCCGGCAACCAGTTCGCGAGTGTGTCTGTTCTTTCCCATCTGTGCTTCTATCCGCAAGCTATCCGGTGCTCTTCATGCCGAAGGCGATGCCGCCGACGGTGATCTGAAGGAGGCGATGGAGTTCGGGCGAGGGCTGGCGTTCGCGACGCCATTTTTCGAGGAAGCGGATCTGCAGGAAGTTCAGCGGATCGACGTAAGGATTGCGCAGGCGGATGGATTCCTGCAGGACAGGCTGGTGTTCGAGAAGGTGTTTCGATTCGGTAATCTCCAGCACGCAGCGGACGGTGCGCTGGTACTCCTCCTCGATGCGGCCGGAGATTTGCTGGCGCAGGCTTGCCGGGCGGCAGAGCGCGTCGTAGCGGCGGGCGATATAGAGGTCCGTCTTGGCCAGCGACGCTTCCGCGTTGTCAATGATGACGGCGAAGAACGGCCAATAGCGGTACATCTCGCGCAGCCGATCGAGGCCGTCGGGCAGGTGGCCGGCCAGGAATTTTTCCAGGCCGTAGCCGAGTCCGTACCAGGCAGGAATGAAATGCCGGGATTGCGTCCAGGCAAACACCCAGGGAATGGCGCGAAGCTGGCTGAGGTCCTTGGTGTTGGCGCGGCGGCTGGGCCGCGAGCCCAGGCGGAGATTTTCAATCAGATCAATGGGCGTCGCCTGGCGGAAGAATTCCACGAAGCCGGGCGTTTCATAAACAAGGTCGCGATAGAAATCACGGCTGGCGGAGGCGATCTCCTGCGCATAGGATTCCCAGGACGCAAACTGGCTTTCATGTGGAACGTGTTTGGCAGCGAGCAGGTGCGTGTCCAGGACCGAAGTGACGAGCTGCTCCATGTTTCGCTCGGCGATTTCCAGGTTGGCGTACTTCAGCGAAATCACTTCGCCCTGCTCGGTGATGCGCATGCGCCCGCCGGGAGCCGCATAGGGCTGGGCTTGAATACTGCGATGAGACTGGCCGCCTCCGCGTCCGATGGTCCCACCCTTGCCGTGGAACAGCCCCAGGCGGACTTCGTGCTTTTCAGCCACTTCCCACAGGCGCTTCTGCGCGCGAAACAGCGCCCAGTTGGCAGCAAAATATCCGCCGTCCTTGACGGAATCGGAATAGCCCAGCATCACTTCCTGAAAGTTATCACGCGAATGCAACAGGCGGCGATAGAGGCGGTCCTTCAGAAGCTGGTCCAGAATGGCGGGGCCGGCCTCAAGGTCGTCGACGGTTTCAAAAAGCGGAATGGCGTCAAAAGTGGAACGAAGTTCGGAGCGGCCTCGCGGCTTGACCATCCCGGCCTGCCAACCGAGCAGTACCACGTCCCAGATGTCCGCCGCACGCCCCGTCATGCTGAGGATGTAGCGGTGAGAAGCCGGCTCGCCATGCCGGGTCTGAATCTGCTTGAGCGTCTCAAATTCCTCGATGGTGCGCTGAACGGAAGCGGAAGCCTCCACCCGGACCGGACGCTTGACCAGCAGCGACTGAATGGATTGAATGCGCGCCTCTTCAGGCTCGAACGGCAGGTGCGCGGCCTGCAGAATCACCTCCGCCGCGGCGCGCACGTGCGAAACGTGCTGCCGGAAGTCCAGGCTGACGGCGTGGAAGCCGAAAACCTGCACGGCGGTGCGCAGGCGTCCGGGCACCAGGCTGGCCACGCGTGGGCTGGGATGCTCAATGAGCAGCCGCTGGAGTGTTTCAACATCCCGCTCGAACTCCCCGGCATCAGCGTAAGCGCCGCGCTCCCTCTCCAGGGTGCGGTCAAGCCGCCAGAGCATGATGCGGATCTTGCGGCGATAGAATTCGAGAGGCTGATCGACGTTTTCAAAGGCGCGCGTAGCGGGAAAGCGCCGCATGTCGCGCTCAATCTCCTGCCGCACCTTGCGCTCCAGCACCGGACGCGAGCACGGAAAAGAAATCACGCTGAGAAAGTCGTCAAGCCTGCGGCGATAATAATGAAGGATGCTACGGCGAAGGCGTTCAGCGGCATTCAGGCTGGTTTCAGACGTCACGTTGGGATTGCCGTCGCGGTCCGTTCCCACCCACGAGCCGAAACGAATGCAGGGACGCTCTTCCGTCAGGGCCGGCGCGAACTGGCTCATCTCCTGGACAAAACGTTCCCAGAAAATCCCGGCCATGTCGTAAATCGTGCGCTCGAGGAAAACCAGCGAGTGCTCCACTTCCAGTTCCGGAGTCACCGGGCGCTCGCGAACCTCCTCCGTCAGCCACAAAGCCTCAATCCAGGGGTCCACGGATTTTTCAATCGAGTTCTCGGGAGAGCCGCCCAGCGTTTCAAGCGACCGGCCGATGCGCAGCACGTGATTGAAGACGCTTCGGCGCTTGGCTTCCGTGGGATGCGCGGTCAGCACGGGCTCAATCCGCATGGAGCGCAGCAGGCGGACGAATTCGGAAACGGGAACATTCTGCCGCGGCAGCCGGCTGAAGGTGCGGCGAAGCGACATGGGCGCGCCGTCCGGCTGCGTTTCATAATGGCGCAGGCGGCGGATCCGCTGCCGCTCTTCGCAAAGATTGACCAGATGAAAGAAGAGGCTGAAGGCGTGAGCAACGTCCGAAGCGCGCTGCAACGAGAGGCTGCGCACCTGGCGGTCACCGGCCGCCAGCAAGTCAGGATCGGGATTCTGCCGGAGCTGCTTCGAGAGGCGGCGAAGCGTCTCAACCGCTTCAAACGTCTTGCGGCCGCACTGCTCCTGGATCAGCGCTCCCAGACGCGTAGTCAGCAAACGTACATCATGACGAAGATTTTCATCCATAAGCGATCATCACATTTCCGGGCGGGAAAAGAACTTATGCGGGAACGGCCAGCACGCTCTCCAAAGCTTTTCGCAAAGCACCCAGGTTGGCATCGACGCGCCACCGCTGGCGGGACTCTCCGGCCGCCGAGCGATGGCGAATCACGTAATCCGTATCTTTCAACTGGTGGCCGGTGAGGATGGCGATAACATCCGCGTGGCGTTCAATTTTCCCGGACCGCACCAGCTTGCGGATGCCCGCCACCGTGGCGGCCGAGGCCGGCTCGCATCCTACGCCATCCTCGGCGAGAGCGGCCTTGGCCTCGAAAATTTCGTCGTCGGTCACGGACTCGCAAAAGCCTCCCGTCCATTCCAGCACGCGGCGGGCTTTTTTCCAGTTGGCGGGGCGTCCGATACGGATGGCGGTAGCCTCGGTATCTGGTTTCTCCACCGGAATCAGCTCCCGTGAGCCAGCCTGGAGCGTGCGGAAAAACGGATTGGCCCCGGCGGCCTGAACCACCACCACCTTCGGCACCTTTTCAATCAAGCCCATCTCCTTCAATTCCCGCAGCCCTTTGCCGATGGCCGACGAGTTCCCCAAGTTTCCGCCCGGCACCACGATGTAGTCCGGCGGGCGCCACGCCCGCTGTTCCATCATCTCGGCCACGATGGTCTTCTGGCCCTCGATGCGAAACGGGTTGATCGAATTCACGAGATAAAAGTCCATTTCGGCAGCCACTTCGCGCAGCAGGCGAAAGGCTTCGTCAAAGGTGTCGCCGACCTCGATGACCAGCGCGCCGAAATCCAGCGCCTGGGCAAGCTTGGCGGAGGAAATCTGGCGGTAGGGAACAAAAAGGACGGCCTTCATTCCCGCCCGGCCCGCGTAGGCCGCCATCG
>JAKASH010000519.1:0-2463 GCA_021828225.1 Acidobacteriota bacterium
ATATTTCAGACGACGGCTGGTACGGCAATTCGTCGGCCCCGTATCAGCACTTTGAGATGGCGCGCTTTCGGGCGATTGAAAACGGGCGTTTCCTGCTCCGCGACACGAATAATGGCATTACGGCAATTGTTGATCCTTATGGCAGGGTACAGAAAGAAATTCCGCGGAACCAGGTTGGAATTCTGACGGGACATTTTCGTTACCTGTCGAAGAAGACATTCTACACAGAACACGGCGATGTATTCGCGTGGTCCTGTGTCGCGGTGGCGGCCGGGATGTTCCTGGTGCTGGGGATATTGCCCGGTTTCAAGCGGGCACGGCAAACGGAAATTCAGGCCGACAGAGAGGAGAAATTGTGATTGAAGAACTGACCAGAGAATTTGACGGGTTGAAACGTCGAGTCCAGGATCTGCGAGGTTTTCTTTGACGCCGCCCGGCAACGACGAGAACTTGAGACTCTTGAGAAGCAGATAGCCCATCCCGAATTCTGGGGAGACCAGCAAAACTCTCAGAAAATCCTTACACAACGCAAGCGCCTGGAGTCCTCTATTCAGACGGACGAGGATCTTGCCACAAAGCTTTCTGACCTGGAGGCCTATTTCGAACTTGCGGCAGAGGGCGAAAGCGTCTTGCCTGAAATCCGGGCTGAAATGGACGCCTTTCGGGCCGAAGTTGACCAGTTGGAAATCACGACGCTGCTTCCCAGCGAGAACGACCATCTGAATGCGATCGTGACGGTGCATCCTGGCGCAGGCGGAACGGAATCGCAGGACTGGGCTGAAATGCTCTTGCGCATGTACCGGCGCTGGGCTGAGCGGCACAACTTCAAATTCACTCTGAATGATTATCAGGCCGGTGAAGAAGCAGGGCTGAAGTCCGCAACTTTCACCGTGGCGGGAGATTATGCCTACGGGCTGTTGAGTGCCGAGAGCGGGGTCCACCGGCTGGTCCGCATCTCGCCTTTCGATCAGGCGGCGAGAAGGCACACCTCATTTGCGTCGGTGTATGTGAGCCCGGAAATCGACGAAACCATCAACGTGGAAATCAAGCCTGAAGATCTAAAGGTTGATACCTACCGTTCGACCGGAGCCGGCGGCCAGCACGTCAACACCACGGATTCAGCCGTCCGCATCACGCATATTCCGACCGGGACCGTGGCGCAATGCCAGAACGAGCGGTCGCAGCACCGCAATCGCGAGATGGCCATGAAGTTCCTGCGCTCGCGACTCTACGCTCTGGAACTTCAGAAGCGGCGCGAGGCGGCGCAGAAGCTTGAAGACTCCAAGGGCGAGATTGCCTTTGGCAATCAGATTCGCTCCTATGTGCTTCATCCCTACCGCATGGTGAAGGACCATCGAACCAAATTTGAAGTCGGCGACACCGATCGCGTTCTCGATGGCGATATTGATCCGTTTATCCAGGCGTATCTGATGTCCCGACGCACGGTGGCCAAAGCGGGATAACTCTGCTGTAGCAGGCGGCCTCCGGAGCCGGTTGATTTTCAGGGGAAGGCTTGATCGAGGGCCAATTTCAAAGGGGCTCGATAGTGAGGTCTAAGGGAGGATTGCAGACCATAGTGAAGCCTTTTTTTGTAGCGGCGCTGTCCTCAGCGCCGAAATGCGCCGGTGGGGACACCGGCGCTACAGCCGGAGGCGCCAATACAATTTGCAATCGACAGCAATGTCAGTTATCGGGGCTATCGACAGACTGGAAAGCGAATCCAGCGTCCCGCCGCGTTAATCCAGCGATGGCGACTGCCCCTTCCGCGTATCCAGAGGCGCGGTTGAACCCCGTGATGACACTATTCGCTGCTTTTCAACGAGAAGAGAGTGCCAAATGGTTGACGGTTTCTACGGGGCTGTGCTAGCGTTCAATATTTGCACTGAGGGCGTCATTTTCAGCTAGAGGAAGGAGACCCACGTGGCTGGGCTTGATCATCACTACTTTTTCACTTCCGAGTCGGTGACGGAAGGACATCCCGACAAAATGTGTGACCAGATTTCCGATGCGGTGCTTGACGCCGTTCTCGCCGCCGACCCGAAGGGTCGCGTTGCGTGTGAGACGATGGTCAAGGATCAGGATGTCTATGTGGTGGGCGAAGTTACAACCACTGCCCAGCTTGACATCGACCGCCTGGTGCGGGATACCGTCCACACCATCGGTTACACGGACCCCGAGGGCGGCTTTACCGCGGAGAATTGCAAGGTTCATGTGAACCTGACCCGGCAGAGCCCTGATATTGACATGGGCGTTTCTACGGGCGGAGCCGGAGACCAGGGCATGATGTTTGGCTACGCGTGCGACGATACCAAAGAGCTGATGCCTTTGCCCATCACCCTGGCGCAGAAGCTTTGCCTGCGCCTGGCCGAAGTCCGGCGCAAGAACATCCTGGATTTTGTCCGGCCGGACGGAAAATCGCAGGTGACGGTTGAGTACGAGGAGCATAAGCCTCTCCGGGTGGAT
>JAKASH010000519.1:2473-3642 GCA_021828225.1 Acidobacteriota bacterium
GTGTTGTTGTCTACGCAGCATTCCGCGAGCGTTTCCAACGAGACGCTTCGTGAAGGGATCATTGAATGCGTCATCAAGCCGGTCATTCCCGCTCAGATGATGGATCAGAATACCAAGTACCACATCAACCCCACCGGACGTTTTGTAACTGGCGGGCCGGTGGGCGATTCCGGCCTGACAGGCAGGAAGATCATTGTTGATACCTACGGTGGATGGGCTCGCCATGGAGGCGGAGCATTTTCAGGAAAAGATCCGACGAAAGTAGATCGTTCGGCCGCCTATATGGCGCGCTACATCGCGAAGAACATTGTTGCGGCCGGCTTGGCGACTCATGCGGAGGTACAGCTCGCATACGCCATCGGCGTGGCCGAACCGGTATCGGTGCTGGTTGATACCTTCGGCACGGGAAAAGTGAAGAACGGCCAGTTGGTTGAGCTGGTACGCAAGCATTTCCAGTTGTCGCCGCGCGGCATCATCGAGTCGCTTGATCTGCTCCGCCCGATCTACAAGAAGACAGCAGCTTATGGTCACTTCGGAAGGTCCGGGCCGGAGTTTACCTGGGAACGGACCGACAAAGCTGCGATTTTACGGAAGGAGTGTGGTTTGTAATGCCTGTGACTGATAAGAGAACATACGATGTTAAGGATTTGGGTCTGGCCGCCAAGGGCAAGACGCGCATTGAGTGGGCCGGCCAGTGGATGCGCGTCCTGAAGCTGATCCAGGAGCGGTTCATTCACGAGAAGCCGCTGAAGGGGATTAGGATCTCGGCCTGCCTGCACGTCACCACCGAAACCGCGAACCTGGCGATCACGCTCCGCGACGGCGGTGCGGATGTCGTTCTCTGCGCCTCGAATCCGCTGAGCACTCAGGACGACGTGGCGGCTTCGCTGGTGCAAGATTATGGGATTCCCGTTTTTGCCATCAAGGGCGAGGACAACGACACGTATTACTCCCATATCCTCTCCGCTATGGATCACAAGCCCCAAATCACCATGGACGACGGTGCTGACCTGGTGACGACGATTCTGACCAAGGGTAAGGACCTGATTCCCTATGTTCTGGGAGGCACCGAAGAAACGACCACCGGCGTGATCCGGCTGCGGAGCATGGCCAAGCAAGGCGTGCTGAAGTACCCCGTGATTGCGGTCAACGATGCCGACACCAAGCAC
>JAKASH010000520.1 GCA_021828225.1 Acidobacteriota bacterium
TTCCGGAAGAGTTCCGGGGATTCCGACCGCCCACCCGGAAAAGCCGCCCCGCCCAGAACAGATCCCTTTACCCCCCCTGATTGCCCCCGTTTTCCCCCGTAAGGAGTTCAATCCCGCCCCCTGTCACCGGAAGTTGCCGCCTGCTCCCTGGCCGCTCACGATCGCAACAGGATCATTCCGCCAGCTGGCCCATCGCGCGCCAGATTTCCCGCTGTTTTCACGGGCCGTTGCGAGGCGCTGGTGGAAGATTCCGGTGTCCCATTTGGGACACGGCCCGGCCCGGAACAGCGGCTTCGAAAAACTCCGGGAACCAGGGACAGGCGCGAAATGGCGGAGCAGGAAGGCGGGGGCCCGATGCCCGGAGCATGGCGCTGCGGGAACGATCAGCAAGCTTCCGGGAACTGCCGCGGGACGGAGATCAGGGGGCCGGCCAGGGACCGGAAGGGGGCAAAACAATCTTCTGCGGGCGAGGGGGAGGCGGCGAACGTGGACGTCGCGTCCTGGTAGTCCCGGACGGCCCGTGCGTCACTTAAGCACCGAGCGGCAGGCTGAAAATCGCCTCCCAAGATAGTATATGCAAAAAACGGAATTCGACTCAGCAGCCCCCCAAAAACTGCTCCGGCCAAGGCGGAACAGAGCCCCCAAGATGATCTGGCGGGCGCTGTCGCGCCTGCAGACCCGAGAACCTCCTGAGAATATCGGTTCCACCATCCTCGCCACAAACGTGGCGTGTATCTCGCTCACCGCGTCGTCGACCGAGGTTCCGAAGCCTTCGTTCAGGACCTCGACGCCGAAGATCTTCATCGTCGCCGCCGCGCCCATTTCGTTGGTGCCGGCCAGGGTGACGTCGAAGGGCAGGATCTGGTCCGAATACCAGGGAACTGCGGCTTCCTTAAAACCGGAGACCGCAGTGAGCTGGGTGTCGAGCTGGTCGATGGTGGCGTTCACGGGGATGCCGGAATCGCGGGTGATCGAGGCGTCGAAGATGACCGTCTGTCCGATGAAGCCGTTTGAGTCGAGCTGGAACTCGGGCCGGATGTCATCAACGTTGGCGACGAACTGGCCGCCCGCCCGGCGGACTAGGTTCAGCAGGGCATGGCGGTCGAAGTTGATCCAGATCAGCGAGCCGGCCACACCGCGCGTGGCTCGGGAGTAGGCCCGGGGATCGGGGGAGCCCATGGTGTAGATGGGGGGCCTTTTCGCGGTGGATCGAATAGCTGATGGCCTGGACCTCGGCGAATAGACGGAAGCTACAACTTCCTGTTTCTTTCGGGGGCGGTTTTTGTAGAGTTCCGGACCTGTGGTAAGATAATAAGCATATAAGTTCATCCTTCTAAGGAGTCTCTTGATGCCGGTTCCCTTGGGTGCCTCTCTTCGCCGCCAGGACATACACCGGCATGGCTCCCTCCCGCGCCCGAATTTCCAGAACCTCCGTCTCCGGTGCCCGGTCGAGCTTCTCGACGGGCCTTAAGGTCCCATCTTGCGGTTTTGAGCCAGGAGCCTTTCTGTGGGGCGGCCGGCCAGGATTGAGCCTCTCCCCCTGCGGCTGTCACGAAATGCTGTCCAGGGGTTTATGACCACCCTGCCGGGGCTTCGGAGGCGACGACCGCCCACATGGAGATGAATAAATGGAGATCAAAAGAGCTGTTCTGTGATAGAAGGCGACGGTCATCTTACCTTGGCGCCCTATGAGGAGTGGACTTCTGAGGTTGCGCAGGATCCCAACTCCGCCTCCCTTCAGGAACTTATGCAGGGACTGATTGACATCGTAGCAGTGGAGGGGCCAATGGTCTGTCGCAGAGCCTACAGACTCTACAACAGGGCCGCCGGCAATGTGCGTCTCGGCAGCCAGATCGTACGCCTGATGAACCGCGCCATCTACCGGGCCGTCAGATTAGGGCATCTCCAGCAGAGCGACGAGCGCAGGAGGGGAGGCCAAATTAACCAGGTTGTAAGGGTCGCCGACACACCTGAGGTGGTTATCCGGCAGCGCGGGCCACGAAAGCCCGAGGATATACCTCCGCTCGAAATAAGAGCTGTGCGGGAAACCTTGCTGAATCAGGATCGAAATCTAAGTGAAGATCAGTTGGTTCATCGGTTAGCGCACGTCTACAAGATTGGGCGAGTGACTGCAGAGATACGTAAGCTGCTCCTGGTGTGACCTGCCAGCTCACCTCTCATGACAAGAAAGGTCGAAATATCGACCGAGATTTCATATAATGTGCGCCATTGACTTACTTGCTCAACACTTGTTTCAACAGGACACGAGCGGAAACGGGATACGGACCTCGGTATGGCGCGTAGCAGGAAGGGTGGAAAGAACAACACCAGGAACGGAGCGAACCTCGGATTCGAGCAGACGCTTTGGCAGGCCGCCGACAAGTTGCGCGGCAACATGGACGCGGCGGAGTACAAGCACGTTGTCCTTGGTCTGATTTTCCTCAAGTACATTTCAGACGCCTTCCAGGAACTCTTCAATCAGCTCAAGTCGGAGCCTCACGCAGATCCTGAGGACCGTGACGAGTACACCGCCGAAAACGTCTTCTGGGTTCCCAAGGCTGCCCGCTGGTCTCACCTGCAAGCGAACGCCAAGCAACCCACCATCGGAAAGCTGATTGACGAAGCCATGCTTGCCATTGAGAAAGAGAATCCCTCGCTCAAAGGAGTCCTGCCCAAAAACTTTGCCCGCGAATCGCTCGATAAGCAGCGCCTGGGAGAATTGATTGACCTGATCGGCACCATCGGCCTGGGTGACAAGGAAAGCCGCTCCAAAGATATCCTGGGCCGCGTGTACGAATACTTTCTCGGCCAATTCGCCACTGCCGAAGGCAAGAAGGGCGGGCAGTTCTACACGCCGCGTTCCGTGGTCAAGCTGCTGGTTGAAATGATCGAGCCTTACAAGGGCCGCGTCTTTGACCCTTGCTGCGGTTCGGGCGGCATGTTCGTCCAGAGCGAGAAGTTTGTGGAAGCCCACGGAGGCCGCCGCACGGACCTTTCCATCTACGGGCAGGAATCCAATCAGACCACCTGGCGGCTCAGCAAGATGAATCTGGCCATTCGCGGCATTGAGGCCAACATCGCCTGGAACAGCGGCGGCTCTTTCCACAACGACGCCTTCAAAGACCTCAAGGCGGACTTCATCCTGGCCAACCCGCCTTTCCATGACAGCGACTGGGGCGGCGAGCGTCTGCGGGAAGACTTGCGCTGGAAGTACGGAGTTCCGCCCGTCGGCAATGCCAACTTCGCCTGGGTGCAGCATTTCATCAGCCACCTTGCGCCGAACGGCATTGCGGGCTATATGCTTGCGAACGGTTCCATGTCTTCCAATCAATCCGGCGAAGGCGAGATCCGCAAGGCGATGATTGAAGCCGACCTTGTGGATTGCATGATCGCGCTGCCCGGCCAGCTTTTCTATACCACGGCAATTCCTGCATGTCTGTGGTTCGTGACTCGCAACAAGTCGAACGGCAAATTCCGCGACCGGCGAAGGCAAACGCTGTTCATTGATGCCCGCAAGATGGGTTCCCTGATTGATCGGACTCATCGTGAACTTGCAGATGATGAGATCGCCCGCATCGCCCGCACCTATCACGCGTGGCGAGGTGAAAAGGACGCGGGAAAGTACAAAGACATGCCTGGCTT
>JAKASH010000521.1 GCA_021828225.1 Acidobacteriota bacterium
ACGATGTCAGCGCCTTCACCATCGATGCCAGCACCGGGGTGCTGGCATCCGTCGGATCGCCGTTCGCGACGGGAGCGCTTAACGACCCCTCGGCATCCGGCATTTCGCTGGCCGCCACGCCGGATGGTAAATACCTTTACGCGGGCAGCACCGGGGGAGACATTACTGTCTTCAGCATCAACTCGACGACCGGCGCGCTCACAGCGGTGGGCTCTCCCGTTGCCGCAGGCGGGGCAATGTCCAGCATGAAGGTTACACCGAGCGGCAACTTTCTTGCCGTTGCGCTTTATCTTTCCAACGAAGTGGCTGTGTTTGCCATTCAATCTGACGGGACCCTGCAGCCAGTCGCCAATTCTCCTTTTGCGCTCAAGTCGGGAACCGGAAACGGTACCGGCATCGATGTCAACTGCGCGAGCAATCAGCTTTTTGTGGGCAGGTCGGGACCGGATATCGACGTTTTCAGTATTGCCTCGACCGGCGGGCTTTCAGAGCTGTCGAACTCACCGTTTTCAACGGGAACTGTTCCAAGCAACCAGGTGGTGGCTCTCAGTCCGGATGACAGCACTCTGTTTTCAAGCAACCAGGGTGGCAATACCGTCAGCGCGTTTGCCGTGGGCTCGGATGGCAGTCTTACCGTCCCCGGTACTACGGTCAGTGCCGGGTCCAGCGCTCTTTACCCCGGCGGACTGGCCGTGAGGAAAGACGGCACATTCCTTTACGCGGCTGATACCAACGGGGCAATTTCGACATTTGGTGTGGGCGGTTCCAGCCCTCTCAGCTTCGACTCCTACTTTTCCTCCGGGCTGGCTTCGGGGTTGCACTCGCTTGCAGCTTACCCCGCCAAAACCTGCGCTAGTTCCAGCTCAAGCGCCCTCACCGCCAGTTTGCAAGTCTTTGCCGGGCCTCCGCCGGGCTTTAACCTGGACGCCACGCTCAGCCTGGACAGCAGCCTTGTCATAGATCCCTTGACACAGGCGGTGACCATACAGATTGCGAGCTTTACCCTTAACTTGCCGGCAGGCTCGCTTAAGCTGTATCAAAGTGGAACAAACTCAGGAACGTATGTTTTCCAGGGGTCCATCGACGGTACCAACCTCAAGTTGCAAATCGTGCCGCTTGGCCAGAATCAATTCCAGATTTCCGCCTATGACAAACAGGTTGACTTGACCAGCCTGACGAATCCTGTAACGGTCATGGTGGGCATCGGGGGCAATTCTGCAAGCGCCAGCGTTACTGCAAGTTTTTGATTACTATACGGAGCGTCTTAAATAGCTTCGCATCGGCGCGTCAGGGCACGGCTTCAACCGTGCCGTCGGCTGCGCGTGAACGGCCCCCATGAATCGGGGCCCTGACGCAGCCAGCACGCCTCCCAACATGAGCAATTACTTATGCTGCAGCGTATAGCGTGACTTGCCGTCCCTCGGATGGTCATCGATAGCCTGAAGCGCTCGGGGGAGATCAGTATCGATGGAGCTCTGGTGCGGAACTCTTCCGGGCGCCCACAAGGGCAACAAATCTTGAGAGATAGCCAGGGTCACAACTCCCTGTAACCCCCGTCACTCCCTTTTTGTCCAATTTAATGGATGATTAGCTTAGGGAGCAGGGCCGTTGAGGGCTTTGCTCATTTCAGGAAAGGAGGGGAGAACCATGCGAAAGGCACGATATGCATTAGGCCTTGCGCTTCTTGTGGCGGCGTCTCTTTACCTGCTGCCCGCCCTCCGGGCCGCTGATGAGCCAGCTCTGGATTCGCCGGAGGTGTCGGAACTGCTTACGCAGGCAAAGGAGCACGCTGTTAAGCTCGCAGGGGACGCAGCCGTGATGAAGTCGTTCGGCCTGACGTCGATGTCATGGGAGAGCCATGCCGACCAAATCAATACGATCAGGGATCACGTCAACAATCTTGGCGAGGTTCTGCAGAAAATGGGCGAAAGGCGACAGTTCGCTTCTCCGTGGCAGCAGAATGCGATTGACCGGATCACCCCTTTGGCGGCGGAGTTGGCTTCCAACATCGAGACGACCATTGACCACATCAACAAAAACCAGGACCGCTTGCACACACCCCAGTACCGGGAGTATCTGGACACCAACTACGACGTTTCCACCAGTTTATCGGGGCTGATCAGCGACTTTGTGTCCTACGGGAAGAACAAGGCGAAGTTTGACGTTCTGGGAACAGAACTCGAAGCTCCTGGCCGCTGAATACCGTTAACCCTTCAGGTGGCACGGTGTGACCTGCCGTGCCATCTTGTTTCGTATGAGCCTTCGATTTTTCAGGGAGAGGGGGCCTCACAAATCCGTGTAACCCGGGTCACTGCGTGTTCGAGGAATGGGATTGATTATTAGGGTAGGGAAGCGGAGCCTTTAACAGGCCTTCCTCACAGTATGAAAGGAGGGAACAACCATGCGAAGGGCACCATATGCATTAGGCTTTGCGCTTGTTGTGGCCGCATCTCTTTACCTGCTGCCCGCCCTCCGGGCCGCGGATGAGCCAGTCCCGGATTCGCCGGAGGTGACGGAGCTGCTCACGCAGGCAAAGACCCATGCAATTCGGCTGACCGATGACTCGGACATGATGTACAGGTATAGCCTGTCGGGCCTCTCCTGGAGGAGCCATGCCAACGCGATCAACGGGATCAAGGAGCATATCAACAGTATGGGCAAGCTCCTGAAGCAGATGGGCGAGAAGCGTGAGTCAGCTTCTCCGTGGCAGCAGAGCGCGATTGACCGGGTCACTCCACTGGCGGCAGAGTTGGCTGCGAACGTCGAAAAGACCATCGAGCACATCAACGAAAACCAGATCCGCCTGCACACGATCCAGTACCGGGAGTATCTGCACGCCAATTACGAAGTTGCTACCAGCCTGTCCGGGTTGATCGGCGACTATGTGGCCTACGGGAAGAACAAGGCGAATTATGAAAGGTTTGGGTCAGAACTTGAAGTGCCTGGCCATTGAACCCCACGGTCCTTGCGGGTGGCGTGGTAAGGCCTGCCGCGCCACCTCTTTTGTATATTCCGTGTAACCCCCGTCACTGCTTGTTCAAGGAAGAGATTTGCTCATGAGGGGAGGGAAGGAGAGTCCCAAGGGGCCCTTCCCACAGTAAGAAAGGAGGGAACAACCATGCGAAAGGCGCAATATCTGTTAGGTCTTGCGCTTCTTGTGGCGGCATTTCTTTACCTGCTGCCCGCTCTCCAGGCCGCGGATGAACCGGTCCCGGATTCACCGGAGGTGTCGGAACTTCTCACGCAGGCGAAGACTCGCGCAGTTCAACTGAGAAACGACGCAGAAGTGATGAAGTCGTTCAGCCTGTCGGGGGTGTCCTGGGAGAGCCATGCTGATCAGCTGAACTTGATCAAGGAGCATATCAACGCCCTCGGCAACGTTCTGCAGCAGATGAGCGATCAGCGCCATTTGGCTTCGCCCTGGCAGCAGGCAGCGATTGATCGGATCACTCCTTTGGCGGCAGAATTGGCTTCGAACGTCGAGACGACCATCGAGCACCTCACGAACAACCGTAACCGTTTACAAACTCCTCAGTACAGAGACTACCTGACTTCGAATGCCGATGTCGCCAACAGTCTGTCGGCGCTGATCAGCGACTACGTGTCCTACGGGAAGAGCAAGGCGAATTATC
>JAKASH010000522.1 GCA_021828225.1 Acidobacteriota bacterium
AAGTAATTGTTCTTCCGAAGAAGGTGGCGTTGCGAACGTGGGTGGAGGAAGGTGCATCCATTCCCGGAGTGAATGGCAGCAGCCACGCTGCTGTTCCCTTTATAACGGATGCGTACTTGCTTAATCGGAGCGGGTCGGGGGCAAAACGTCTTTGGGCAGATTTGGATTACATGCCGGGAGAACATGGCCTGCAAGTGTTGCTTCCCTCTCAGCCGGCCCGATGCAGCATCAATGGATCGCCTCAGCAAATTCATTACGATTCCCAATTCCGCATCGCCAGCGTGCAGATATCGACTCCCTATCTTCCGGCCCAGGGGATTGATCTAAAGACGGTCCAGATTTCCGTTGAGACCTTTGACCCCGGCTCCGGGCAATGGCAGAGTGTACCGGCGACACCGCTTGAAAAACTGGGGCCTGTCCCTTATGGCCATGTCAAGTACCGAGGCCAGTTGAAGTACGATGGGGAACCCAAGCTCTACGTGGCTGCTTTTTCTGACGACGAGAAGAAAGTTTTCGTCAACGGCAGATTGTTAAGTGAAGCCAGCAATTCGAAGACGTTTATTGAAGTGCAAGCCTCGCGTTATCTGAAGAGTGGCGCCAACACAATTGAAATCTCCTATGAACTATTCGGAGCGCCCAATTTTGGCTCTGAGCTAGGCGGACTCAAGGGCATTGATTTCGTTCGCGTCGGGGACAATCCGCAAACGGGATCTTCTGTAGAACCGTGGCAAATTCAAACCTTTAGTGCAGCCGCACACGGGCGCGGGGTGAATCCGGACTTTGCCTTCGGGCAATGGCAGAAAGCAACTCTGGTGGATGCGAGCACCGACGAGGAGTTTGTTCCGGCCTTTACCTGGTGTCGTGCCGAGTTTTCACTGCCCCCGGTAACAAAAGGGTGGACCGTACCTTGGAAGCTCGTCTTCGCTGCGGGCCGCGACGCGCTGATTTACCTGAACGGACGGTTCGTCGGCCGTTATTCCACTTCCGGTCCCCAGGACGAGTTTTTCCTTCCCGACCCGTATTTCGAACCGCAAAGTCAGAAAAATGTTCTGACCACAGTGCTGGCTTACACAAAGCAAGCTGGATTGATTCGCGCCATGCACATCGAACCGTATCAGGAGTATTCGGTCCAGCGGACCAGAGTTGAGTTCGAATGGTAAAGGCCCGGCAGTTGAGTACACTCCTATCGTCAGCTACCAGTCGAGAATGGCGCCGTCGGCGGCACGGATGGTAGTGGAATGCATAACTTCCTGCTGGTAGGGATGGCGGGCGGCTTCCTTCTCGTTGACGCTGATGCCCAATCCGGGACTTTCCGTTTTCAGCCAGTAGCCGTCGCAGGTCTCGAGCGAATGCTGCACCACGTCCCATCGCCAGGGCACATCGGTCAGCATGTCTTCCTGAATCAGAAAATTCGGTGTGGAAAGCGCGAAGTGCAGGGCCGCGGCGTTGGCCACCGGTCCCAGCGGGTTGTGCGGCGCCACGCCCATCAGGTAAGCCTCCGCCATGGCCGCGATCTTCTTCCCCTCCAGCAGCCCGCCGCAATGGCAGAGGTCCGGCTGGATCACGTGGCAGGCCTGCTGCTCGAAGACAGGGCGGAACTGGTGCCTGGTCACCAGCCGCTCTCCCGTGGCAATCGGCACGGACACGGCGCGCTTCACTTCGGCCAGCGCGGGAACGTTTTCCGGTGGCACAGGTTCCTCGCAGAAGAACGGGCTAAACTCAGCAACGGCATTGATGTACTGCACCGCCATCGCGGGCGTGGTGCGGCCGTGGAAATCGATCATGATGTCAACGGAATCGCCGACGGCCTTGCGAAGCTCTTCGATCACTGCTGCAAACTGTTTGACGTAAGAGACGCTCATCAGCGGCTCTGAGTACGGCACGCAAACCACTTTGACGGCCGTGTAGCCGCGGCTCACCACCTGACGCGCTAGGTCGATGACAGGTCCGGGATCGAAGCTCTCGTAAACAGCTTCCATGTTGCCGCCGCCCAGGTGCGTGTACATCCGCACGCGCTCGCGCACCGCGCCCCCCAGCAGCTTGTAAACGGGCACATTCAGCCACTTGCCCAGAATGTCCCAGCACGCCTGCTCGATGCCGCTGATGGCGCTCATGCCAATCACGCCCATCCGCCAGAATGACTGCCGATAAAGCTTCTGGTAAAGGTGCTCGATGCGCGTCGGGTCCTCACCCACGGCCATCGGCGCCAGGTCCACGATCGCTCCCACCACGGCGCGGGTTTTCCATTCCAGCGATGCTTCGCCCCAGCCGACAAGCCCCGCCTGGTCGGTCTCCACCTTGACGAAGACCCAGTTGCGCATCTCCGCGTTGACCACCACGCTCTTGATTGCTGTGATTTTCATAAGCTCAGTCCATGGGATAGAGGCTGCAGCCGCCGTCAACCAGCAGCGTCGCTCCCGTCATGTAATCCGAAGCCTCGGAACAGAGAAAGATCATGGCATCCGCCACGGATTCGGGCGCCTGCAGGATTCCCAGCGGGATCGCCTTCTCCGCGCGGCGGCGGTAATCGGGCTCGGTGTCCCACTGGCGCTTCGCCATGCCCACTCCGACAATGCCCGGGGCGACGGAATTCACCCGAATACCCTTTTCTGCCAGTTCGCGCGCCATGCCGCGCATCAGCATCTTCATGCCGCTCTTGGAAACAGTGTAGGGAGTGATGCCCGGCCAGGGAACATCCTGCACCCAGGAGGAGGTGAAGATGATCTTGCCCTTCACACCCTGCTCGACCATGGCGCGAGCAGCTGCCTGCGCCACCAGAAACGCTCCTTTGAGGTTCAGGTTCAGAATCCAGTTCCAGTCTTCGGGGGAATAATCAAGGATGGGACAACTTTGCACCATCCCGGCATGGCAGATCGCCATATCCAGCCGGCCCATTGCCGCCCCTGCCCTCTTGATGAGCGCATGAGCCTGGTCAGTTTGCGTCACGTCGGCTTGAAGGTACGTGCATCGGTTGCCCGGCCAGCCCGCTTCCTGGATGATTTCGGCAGCCTGAGCCGGGTCCACAACGTCATTCACTGCGACGGTTGCGGAAACATCCAGCAGTCGGCTCACAGCCACCCGACCGATGGACCCCAGGCCTCCCGTGATCAATATGTGCTTGCCGCTCAAACAATCCCTTGAAAATGTTGCCACGCCCTTTGCCTCGACTGTATTTAATTCCTCAGTCTCCGGAATGTCCGTCCTTCAACGGTACTGCTCAGCGAATGAGATATCTTCTCAGCCGATCATCGCGCTATCGACGGTCCCTAGGAGCTTCCCTTCCGCGTCTCTCAGCCTTAAGGCGACTCTGAACAACGCGCTTTCAAAGGGGATAGACTCATCGACCACGCAAACTTCCAGTGGTCCTGCCGGTCCAACAACGCGTATAGGACCGGTCTTGCCGCTCCGGTGAATGGGGACGATCTCCAGAATGCCGGCTCGGAACAATCCAAAGGAGCCTCTCACCCACAAGTTTTCATCCTCGACCTTGGCAACGAGCGGTCTTTCAATCGCCGCACATGGATTCACCCCGCTGATTGTGTCTCCATCCGTCGCGCAGCAATGCCAGCAAGCCTGAAAAACATATTGCTGACCAGGCTGCAGGTCAATCAGCGGGCTGAGAACCT
>JAKASH010000523.1 GCA_021828225.1 Acidobacteriota bacterium
CTCCGCCTATTTGCGCCGCGGGTAATGGCCGCCTTGCCTTGTAGCAGGGCCCGCTCTTCGGCCCTGCGGCTTCTGTCGTGGAATTCTACGCAAGACCCGCAGCGTTAAAGGGCGAACGCTGCGCTACAAACATGGAGGTGTCATCGTTTCAGCGAATTATCTTTGCGTGAGAACGCTCTTATCTCTCAACCTTTTCACGGCCGGAGCACTATCTTTCCAAAGAAATCTCGATCCTGCATTTTCTTCTGTGCGGCTTGGGCCTCGGCCAACGGGAACACAGAATCGATGACCGCCTTTAATTTGCGCTCGCCGATCAGCTTGAGAACATCCATCAATTCTCCTTTGCCGCCCATAAACGAGCCGAGGATCGTCCGCTGCCTTCCGAACAGCGCCTGCACGTTCAGCTTGACCTCGGGTCCGCTGGTCACGCCGCAAGTCACCAGCCGGCCGTAAGTCGAAAGCGACGCGAAACAGTCGTCCCACACCGCCTGGCCCACGTGTTCCACGATCACGTCCACGCCGCGCTTGCCGGTCAGCCGCATCACCTCTTCAGAAATGGACTGCGAGTTGTGATTGATGCCCTCGTCGGCCCCAAGTGCCCGCGCCTTCGCCAGTTTCGCATCCGTCCCCGCCACCGTAATCACCCGGCAGCCCACAAGTTTCGCCACCTGAATGGCGGCAATGCCCACGCCCGATCCGGCTCCGATCACCAGCACATCCTCGCCGGGCTGCAGCTTGGCGCGGCCGAAAAGCATGTGCCACGCCGTCAGGAACACCAGCGGCACCGCGGCCGCTTCCTCAAAATTCAAATCGCCGGGAATCGGGATGACGTTCGCCTCCGGTGACTTCACGTACTCGGCATAGCCGCCGTCCACCATCACGCCGAAAAGCGTGTAGCTGCGGCAGGCGCTGTCCAGGCCTTTCCAGCAGGCATCGCATTGGCCGCAACTGACTCCCGGGGCCAGCAGCACCCGGTCGCCCGCCTTGACGCGCGTCACCAGCGAGCCAACCTGGGCAACCTCGCCCGAGATGTCGCTCCCGAGCGTGTGTGGCATCGGCAATTTCCACGCCCGCACGCCATCGCGCAGCCACAAATCGAGATGGTTCAGTGCGCACGCCTTCACCTTCACCAGCACTTCATTGGGCTGGATTTCGGGTTCGGGCATGTCTTCGTACTTGAGAACGTCAAGACCGCCGTGCTGATGGAATCGAACCGCTTTCATTTCGAACCTCCCGTTTTGTGATTCAACAGATATGTTAACAAACCTTGCTGGAATATCTGACAACTGCGACGCTGCCTTTGGCTTTCAGGAAAAGCAACCTCACGCAAAGGCACAAAGAAACAAAACGGATGACTCGCTTGGTTTCTTCGCGTGCCTTTGCGGCTCTGCGCCTCCGCGTGAGGCTTCATGTTCCTGAAATGCGCGGGAAGCAGATGGGTGGCAAGCAGATGGCGGCGGCAATTGACAATGCCTGCCCCCGAGTTTAACCTGAAAATACTTCTTATGAGCGACGTCTTTGCCGAAATCGTCAAGCTGCGGAATGAAGGCCGCAGGGGAGCACTGGCCACCATCATCCAGGTCCAGGGTTCCATCCCCAGCTACGAATGTTCCAAGATCCTGATTCGCGATGACGGTTCGATTGTCGGCACCGTCGGCGGCGGATGCGTTGAGGCTGAGGTCTGGTCGGTGGCGCAGGATGTGATGAAGGAAGAGAAGCCTCGCCGCCTGCACTTCAACCTGAACGCCAATCCGGAATATGACACTGGCCTCGTCTGCGGCGGCTCGCTCGACATCTTCGTTGAGCCGATCCTGGCCACTCCGACGCTCTACCTCTTCGGCGGCGGCCACGTCTCGCTCAGCGTCTCGAAGGTGGCGCATCTTGCGGGGTTTGACATCGTTGTCTCCGACGATCGCGAAGCCTTTGCGAACAAAGAACGCTTTCCTCAAGCCGCCGGGACTTATTCCGGCCCCTGGGAAGAAATCTTTCAGCAGATCTCGCCCAACGATCTCTCCTACATCGTGATTGTCACGCGCGGACACAAGGGCGATCTCGATTGCCTGCGCTGGGCTGTCACGACGGCGGCGCGCTACGTCGGCATGGTGGGCAGCAAGCGGAAACTTGCCGAGTTCTTCAAGATTCTTTCGCGCGAAGGCATTCCCGCCGAGCGGCTTGAGCGGGTCCACTCGCCCGTGGGCCTCGACATCGGAGCGCTCACTCCGGAAGAGATTGCGGTTGCCATCGTGGCGGAGATGATTGCCGTGCGCAGGAACGTCACGCCCTCGGCGGCCTCGCTCGCCTATAAGCCCAAAGTCCAGCACACCTCATGAGCACTGATTCCGACTTTGTAGCGGCGGTGTCCTCACCGCCGATTATTGCCGGTTTGGTCCTCGCGGCCGGGCAATCGTCCAGGATGGGCGCAGATAAGGCCTTGCTCATGTATAATGGACGAACCTTTCTTGAAACCATTACCTTAACTTTGAAAGAGGCGGGTATTCAGCACGTGGTGGCTGTGCTGGGCCATCATGCAGAAGAAATCCGACAAAGCATCAACCTCGCCACAGTCGAGGTGGTGGTTAACCAGGATTACCGCCGCGGCCAGACATCGTCACTGCAGGCAGGGTTGCGTGTTCTGGGAGAAGCAAACCCCGATGGCATTATTATGTGCCTTGTCGATCATCCTGCGATTGCCGCAGATACAATAAGAAAGTTAATCCAAAGCTTCACATCGACTGGTAAGCCTGTCGTCATCCCGCAATTCCACGGCAAACACGGCCATCCGGTTCTGGTGGGAAGGGAATTGTTCACCGAGCTTCTAGCCCTTGGCCCGGACCAGGGTGCCGACAGCGTGATCCACAAATACCGTGACTGGAGCGAGTTTGTCGAAGTCTCTGACCCCGGAATTCTCCTCGATGTGGACGATCCCGAAGGCTACCGCAAGTTGACGATGCAAAGATAAATCGAAGCGCCGCCCACCCGCGTTTGTAGCGCAGGGCCTGCTCTCCGGCCCTGCGGCCTTTGCGTGTGTTTGGCGGCAAGACCCGCAGCGTTAAAAGGCGAACGCTGCGCTACAACAGCATTAATGCTGCTGCGTTTGCTTCAGAATCCAGCTCGAGATTTTTTCCAGCGCTAGGGGAGCGATGGTAGTTTCAATTTGCCGGTACTCGCTGGGAGCGCCGGTTTTGGCGGGTTGGAACAAGTGATTGAGACCGGGCATTTCAATCACCTGGAAATCCTTGTTGCCGCCGGCCGTGAGCGCCTTGCGGATGGCGGGCAGGTTTTGCTTGGCCGGCACCTGCGTATCCTTTCCACCGATCATGGCCAGCACGGGGCACTTCACCTTTTCGAGCGCGATCGCGGGATCGTAACGGACGAAGTAGCGAAACCACGGCGAGTCCAGTTGGCCGATCACGGAGCCGAGCTGGGCCTCAGGAATTTTCCCGGCGAGCTCCGCGCGCAATTCTTTCTCCAGTGCGGCGTTATTCCTGGCATTCTTGATTGGGGCAACGATCTCGCGTTCGCGGTCCGCCGCCTTCTGTGCCAGTTCCGGGCTCATGCCCTCCGCCTCGGCAATCGCGAGGACCTGCGCAACCAGAAGCTGGTCG
>JAKASH010000524.1 GCA_021828225.1 Acidobacteriota bacterium
TGTCCTCGTTCAGCATGTGAAACCACTCCGAGTTCCGGGCGTTGCGGTATCCGGTATGAAGTGGGTTGGAGTGGTGCTCGTCCAGCCAGTTGTCACCGTCGAAAAAGAAGAACTGCTTGCTCCAGAGCATGCCGGCGAGGGCCTGGCGCATCACGTTGGCCGCATCTTCACTCACCGATGGCGGCGTGACCGACTTGTAAAACTCATCGGCTTCCCGGTGCCTGTCAGCGAAAATTTCATCAAATTGCTTTCCAAAGGGTTCGGCCATCTGGCCCGCAGAACTTTTGGAGAGGCGCAGGCGAATCGTTTGAGTCTGGCCGGCGCCGATATTGACCTGGTAGCGCGCCGCGGCCTTGGTGCCCTGCTTGCCGGGGTTTACTGCGCCCTCGTGGCCCTGCACCACACAGTCGTTGATGCCGTCCTTGACGTAGGGGCTCTCGTTCTTTTGCCTGGGGAAAAGCCGCTCGTGGTTTGTTTCGTTCTCGGTGAAGAGCAGCGGCACCTCGCCTTCGCAGAAAAAGACGAACTCACCCAGCAAGGAATGTGTGGCTGCGACCGCACTGGCGCCTGCCGGCGCCTCGATCTGCCTGAGGCTGGGCTTCTCGGCAACTCGATTCGATTCGGCAATCCACAACGACCAGTCGTTCCGGAACCACAGCGTGGGCAAAAGATGCAGCTCGGCCGCTTCCGGTCCCCGGTTGACCGCCGTGATCTTCACGAGGATGTCTTCCGCACCGCTCTTGGCATACTCCACGAAGACGTCGAAGTAGCGGTTGTCATTGAAGACGCCGGTGTCGAGGAGTTCGTACTCCATCTCGTTGCGGCTGCGCCGGCGGTTGGTCTCGACCAGGTCGGCGTAGGGATAGGCCGCCTGCGGGTACTTGTAAAGGTACTTCATGTACGAGTGGGTCGGCGTGCTGTCGAGGTAGAAATAATACTCCTTCACATCCTCGCCGTGGTTCCCCTCGTTGTTGGTCAATCCAAAAAGCCGCTCCTTGAGGATCGGGTCCTTCCCGTTCCACAGGGCCAGCGCGAAGCAGAGATGCTGCTTGTCATCGGAAATGCCGCCCAGGCCATCCTCCCCCCAGCGGTAGGCGCGCGAGCGGGCGTGGTCGTGGGTGAAGTAATTCCAGGCGTCACCCCCTTCGCTATAGTCCTCGCGCACGGTTCCCCACTGCCGTTCACTGAGGTAGGGGCCCCACTTTTTCCATTCGGACGTGCCCTTGCGGGCTTCCTGCAGCCGGACCTCTTCTTTTGTCATGGCGGACTCCTTAATGCTTCATTTAAAACACCCTCCACCCCTCAGGCTAATCTGCTCCCGGCAGCTGCCCAACTGTCAAAAATGACAGGGCGTAGGGCCCTCGGGCCTAACAGCAATAAAGCGGCTGGTGACCGTCTCGGACGTGGTGGTTCAGTCAGTGGACCAACACCTCCGCCCACGTCAGCGTGCACCTCGTCGGTGGGTAGGCAGACGGCTGCGACACAAGGTGGGAGCGGCGATAAAAGCTTTCTTCGCCTCTTCGAAATCGCGCATGTCTTCAAATGGATGGGATTTGCGCAGGCCGTTCTGCAGTTCAATGGTGAACTTGGACGGCGTCCTGCCTTTGGCGTCGAAGCCTTTTGTCGGATCAGCCGTGGCAACAGATTCATCCCCTTTGCGAAAACATTCCCGGGAAAAACCAGGTTGTCTGTGAATTCGTCGGATGTGGCCAGAAACCGCTTTATCGGCTGGTGCAGGGGTGTAGCGCCGCACCTTTTCACCCTTGCTTACAGCTCTCGGTTCCTCACCTCAAACTCCTGAGAAGGTCGGCAAGGTCGTGTTTTAAATGCGACACTTCGTGTTGCACATCACCAAGCATCGCTGCGCGCCCAGTTAACAGGGCAATGTCGAGTTTTCTTTCTCCGGCACGGGTTGTCGTGAGCAGCGCAATCCTCTGCTGCGCCTGTGGCGAACCCGAGAGAGGCAGTCGACCCTCAGATACCCATTGCGCCAGCAATTGCTCCTTTCGGCTCGCCTGGTTGCCTTCTCCTGAGGGAATGCTGTTCAAGTAGGCCCAAGTGACTTCAGAGTACTCGTGCTGCGCCTCTTCAGGTTGGGCGAAGAAGGCGGCCAGCATGTTGGGAAGAACCCATTGAGGGCGTCCTTTCCCTTTCACTAGCCTGAAACTTCGAAGCGAAAGCAGAGTCGACATCCCGCCAGAGGCAAAGCCGAGTGCGTTGCCAATGTCCGAAGTCGCATCGCTGAATGACAAGGCGCCAGCGACG
The DNA here is from genome assembly GCA_021828225.1 of Acidobacteriota bacterium. Next base: position 2,266 of record JAKASH010000524.1, read on the forward strand.
ATGCCGACTCCAGTATCTGCGGTAAGAACGGCCAGGTTCGTTGCCCCCATGGCACGGTCGCGGCGGGCGCGGGCAATCCTGATCAGTTCGTCGAGCTGTTTTTGCTCGTAGTCGATTTCCTCCAAAACGGAATCGGCGTCAAGCGATGCGGTCAAGACCGCGTCGGTGATCTCTTGGCGGAGCCAAAGTTCCTTAAGAGATCGGGCCGTGTGACAGGCAACCCTCGCATTAGTTAATTCAGAAAGCCTTGCGAGGTCGCTGTCAACACCGATGATTCGAGCCGCTTGCAGGGCATTAGGAGGGAGTCTGAAGCCCACCCCTTTCTTGCTATGGATGTCATCCGAACAGGGCTTGACCGCTGCAGGTAATAAAGGGAGGGCCGCTTGGGCCGCACATATTGTCGGCAGGAGCAGAGAGATCGCCCCAGTGGTCAGGACGAACCACATCTGGCGTTTCTTGGATTTCACGGTGACTATCACCTCCTCGCATCACCCGGTTAGCCAAAAACGACACGAATAAGGTAATTGCGACGCACAGGCGGAATTTCGCCTACTGCATCTTGCGCACCCGCAACAGAAGCGTCGGGATGGCCAGTCCGGTTTCGAGGGCGCCAATGGTAAACATCACGCGCAGGGTATTCTCCAGGGCCGTGATGAGCGCTTCGTGGACAGCGGCAGGATGAAGACCCGCGACGGCAAATAGCCCCAGGATTGCCTTGGTGGCGGTCCCACCCGGAATCATCGGAATGCAGCCCACAACCTCCAGCGCGTTGCGTGAAGCGCCGATCCTTGACCGAATGAGTTGCACGCCGGCGCCCACCGCCAGCGCGGCGGCAAAGGATGCAGCTACCAGGCTCCAGCCTTGCCCGAGCGCAGCGGTGCGAACCGCCAGCGCCAGCGCCCCGCTGGCAGCACACCACGGCAGCACCCGGAAACCGATGTTGAAAAGCACGCCGAAGCCCGCTGCGGCCAGCGCGCCACAAACGGTCTGGTGGAGCAAATAGGAGAGATCCATGTTCAATGACCCTCTCCCAGCAGGCCCTGGGCGAGCCACATACCTGTCGTGATGAACACCAGGATCACCGCCACCCAGACGGCCCGGGCGCTTCCCAGGGTCGGGTGGCCTTCAAGAATGTCGTTCTGCGCGTTGAGTGAAGGCACGCCGGGCACCAGCAGCAGCACGGGCGCCATCATGTCCATGGCCACCGCCTGGCTCCCGGTCCACCGCCCGCCGAGGCCGCCCAAAGCGGACCCCAGGAAAGCCACCACCGTAGTAGCGACAAAAACATTGAAGTTGTGCAAGGCCAGCTGGCGCCGCACTATCTGAGCCAGTGTCGC
>JAKASH010000525.1 GCA_021828225.1 Acidobacteriota bacterium
ATTGAACATCTGGAGGCGCCGCATCGCCCTCGTTCCCGCCGCTTGAGCCCGCTTCGGGCTTGGGCTTCTGGCGCAGCAGGTAAAGGCACAAGTTGGGAGTCCAGGTGAGCGCCAGCGTGAGGGAGGCGAAAAGCGCCACTCCCACGGTGATGGCAAGGGCGCGGAAGAAAACGCCGGTCACTCCGGTGATGGCGATCAGAGGCACAAAGACAACGATCGGGGTCAGCGTCGAGCCGATCAACGGCACCGTGAGTTCGTTCAGCGAGTGCGCGACCGCTTCAAAGCGGCCTTCGCCCGCCTCGCGCCGCAGGACGGTATTCTCCACCACCACAATGGCGTCGTCGATAATCAGCCCCACCGCCGCCGCCAGCCCGCCCAGCGACATCAGGTTAAAGCTCTCGCCCAGCATTTTGAGCGCGATGAAGGTCATCAGGATGCTGATCGGAATGACCATGCCGGCGATGAATGAAGATCCCCAGTCGCGCAGGAAGAGCACCAGCACCGCCGAGGCCAGGATGATCCCGATCAGGATGGCATCCCGCACGCTGTCGATCGACCGCCCCACGATCCACGACTGGTCATACCAGTTGCTGACCTCCACGCCCGGCGGCAGAGTCTTTTCGATCTTCTGCATCTCCGCCTTGACTTCCGTGGCCACGTGCATGGTGTTGCTGGCGCGCTGCCGGTTGATGTTAACCAGCACGGCCGGCTGCTGGTTCGCGGTCACGATGGTGTAATTGGGCGCGATCCCTGAAGAAACCGTGGCAACGTTCCGCACATAAATGGGAGTGCCACTGGGATCGTCCTTGATAAAAATATTGGCGATTTCCGGGGGATTATGGACCTGGCCGCTGATCAAGTCGAGAAAAAGCTGGTGCTGGCGCGTCAGCAAGCCCGGCGACTGGATCAGGTTGGCGTGGTCAACCGCGTTCAAAATGTCCGAAATGGTGACGTGGGTAACCAGCAGCTTGGCCGGATCGGGAGTGATGCGGAATTCCGGCACCTGCATGCCCTGGATCAGAATGCTTCCAACGCCCGGCAGGCTGTTCAGCCGGGGCTTCATGTCATAGGTGGCCAGTTGATAGAGCTCGGTCTGCGGCACCGTCTTCGAAGTCAGCCCGTAGCCCAGGATGGGAAAGCTGGAAAATTCCAGGCGATGCGTTTCAATGGTGGCCGTCGGCGGCAGATCGGGCCGCACCCGGGCGATCGCCGCGTTGACGCGCTGCAGCGTCCGGAACATGTCCACATGCCAGTTGAAAAACAGGTCGATCTCCGCCGAGCCGCGGCTGGTGATGGATTTCACGTCCTCGATGCCCAGGACGCTTCCCACCGCTTCTTCCACAGGCCGCGTGATGGTCACCATCATCTGATCGATGGGCATCACGCCGTTGTCCACGCCGATGATGATACGGGGAAAATCCGTGGTCGGAAAAACCGCGATGGGGATGGTGAAGGCGAGATAGCCGCCCACCAGCGCCAGGGCGATGATCAGAAAAATGATCGGCTTCGAGTCCCGCGCAAACCAGTACTCGGAAGGATCCTTTTCACGGGACCCGGAGCGGGCCGGAACATCGGGATTTGGCTTGGTGTCGTTATCCATCGCTCGCCTTAGTTCAACAGGACGCCCGGGCATGGCTTCGGGGCACTGCGTCAGGGCACGGCTTCAGCCGTGCCGAAAGACCGCCGCGCTCCACTTATTGCCTTGCCCCTCTCCCGCCGGGAGAGGGGTTGGGGTGAGGGCCCTGACGCCCACCGCATTCACAACGGGCGCGGATCTCACGAACCGCCCTCGCAGCCTAATATGTCACCTTGGTACCGTCCGGCAGGCCGTAAGCTCCCTGGCCCACAATCAGCTCGCCATCCTTCAGCCCGCTGATGATCTGCACTTTGCCATCCTGCTCGATGCCGGTCTCCACTTTCGTCTGATGCGCGTGGCCGTCGGCTCCGATGACCATCACGTAGGTGCTGTCGTTCGACTCTGACAGTACGGCCGCCTGCGGAACCACCAGCGCATCCGGCACCTTCTTCGCGATAAGGATCACATTGGCGGTCAGGCCCGGCTTCAGCTCGTCGTCCGGATTCACGGCCTCGACCCACACCTGGACCGTAGTGCTGTTCGGATCGAGCGCCGGACTCACCACCGTCACCTTGCCCGGCACCGGCTTGCTCAAGCCCGAAGCGGAAATTTCGGCGGGGTCGCCGATTTTCAGACCCGTCGCATCTGACGCCGGGATGTGGGCGCGCGCCACCACCTGCGACAGATTCATCACCGTGATCAGCGGCGTGCCGGGCGTGGCCATCTCTCCGCGGTAGAGCGGCCGGTCGGTCACTACGCCATCGATGGGGCTTCGAATTTCAGAATAGGCGAGCTGCGCCTGCGCGTTCTCGTACCGCCCCTTGGCGGCGGCGAGCTGCCCCTGGGCCGCTTTCAACTGCGCTTTCAGGCCCACGGAATGCAGCTTCTCGAGTTGCTGCTCGGACGTCTGCAACTGCGTCTCCGCCTGCGTCAGCCCGACCTCCGCCTGGTTCAACTGCTTCCCGGCCAGCGCCCCCTGCTGGTAGAGCTTTTTGCTGCTGTCATACAACTGCCGGGCGGCTTTGTCGGACGCCTTCGCGCTCTTCACGGCGGCTTCCGCCTTCTGAATCTGCTCGGGAAGGTTCGAGGCGGATGTGCTCTCGTAATTGGCCTGGGCCTGTTCGTAGGCTCCTTTTGTCTCCGCCACCGCCGCGGACAGGTCGCTGTTCTCAAGCACGGCCAGCAGTTGCCCCGCGCGCACGTGGTCTCCACGGTTGACATAGAACTTCTCGACCGGGGCGCTGATCTTGGGCACAATCGTCGCCTGATGGAGCGGGTAGAGAACGGCTTCCGTCGAGACCTGCTGCTGGATCTCCGACCTCTGGACGTGAACCGCCTGAACCGCGACCACCGGCTCGCTTTCCGCTTCCTTCTTTCCGGAACAGCCCGCCATCACCATCGCAACGCCCAGTGCCAGCAAAGCCAGCGTGCGGGGCAAGCGTCCGGCAGCTCCAGATGAAATCTCACTCTTCGCGATTTCCGGTCTTCGCGGAGGCGGTGGTTCGTTGGGCATGGGTTAGAAGCTCCCCGTAAGCGTCTGGAGGTTGGCCAGCGCCAGACGGTAGCGCGCCAGTCCGGCCGCGTAGCTGTCCTGGGCCTGGGTCAAAGTATTCTCCGCGTTCAACACCTCGAGCACCGTGGCATCTCCAGCCTTGTAGCGCAGCGTGTTCAGTCTTAAACTTTCCGCCGCAAGGTTCGCCGAGCTGCGCAGCGTGCTCAGCTCGGATCGTGCCGTGGCCGCTTCATTATAGTAGGAATAGAGATTCTTCAAAACCTGCCGCTGGGCATAGCTGAGCTGGACGTGAGCCTGATGCCTCTGATATTCGGCCTGGCGCAGCCTGCTGATCATGGCGCCCCAGTGCCACACCGGCACGTTGAGCGTAGCGGTCAGAAAGAAGCCGAGGTTGGGAAGCCTTCCCGCTTCAGGTTGCTCGACGTTAATGCTGCGCAGCGCGAAGTAGTTCGCCTCGATGCCGTAATCCAGGTCAAAGGAGAGCGTGGGCAGGAAAGCATTTCGCGCGATC